>JAPXRK010000112.1:417-5695 GCA_033813575.1 Synergistales bacterium | reverse complement strand
CCTTTCCCTGCCCAGTCATCTTTGCCTCGAGTTTTTCCGACCCGTCGAGGGTGACATGGGAATTGGGCATTTCCATGTACATCTTCTGGCCCGGGATCAGGACGTACATCGCGGACTTCCCTGGAGGGATGATGGTGGCCTGCTTCCCGATGGGGGTGTCGATCTCCTGCCTCAGGGCGTGTCCCTTCACGAACACCTTCCCGGTCATTTCCCCTCCCGCCGTTGTCGAAGTGATGACCATGTCCGCCGAAAATTCGGCGGCAGGGGCGGCACCCGGAAGGAGAAGCGCAAGAAGCAGTGCGGAAACCAGTGTCGTCCACAACGTTTTCTTCGATCGAAAATCCATGATTTTCAACTCCCTTGTCATGATGATGGGGCTGCGGTCCTTTATCCCCCTCCATTGTACCTTCTTTTTCGATTGTATCAGGTGTCCTCCGCAGAGCATCGAAAAAGCCTGAAATTTAAAAGTTTTCTTTCTCATGTGCGGAGAGGGTATAATGAACCTGGAACCATGGCGCGGCATCAGGTCGGAATTCATGCCTGTCCGCGAAAATATCCCGTTCTGAGGAGGAAGAATGATGATTATCGTATCCGCATCCTTTACCGCGAAACAGGGAATGAGGGACGCCATAGCGGAGATTTCCCGGAAGGCCGTCGAGCTCACGCGAAAAGAAAAGGGGAACATCAGCTACACCCTCTTCAAGAGCAGCGATGATGACGTCACCATGATGTATTTCGAAGAGTGGGAGAGCCTGGACGACCTGCAGGCCCACCTGAAGACGGACCATATCCGGGAGGCCAGGGAGGCCAGGAAGGATATGCTGGACGGCCCGGTCCGGGTTCGGGTGTTCGAGTCGAAGCAAGTGGAACTCTAGACAGGAGCCGGTTTGCTCTTAATGGAAAAAGGGAGTTATGATGCGGTTGTCGTCGGCGGAGGCCTGGCCGGGCTGTCGGCAGCCGTCGAGGCGGCGAAGAGGGGGCTTGGCGTTCTCCTGATCTGCAAGAGCAGGGCGGGGCGGAGCGGCAATACCCTTGTCTCCGGTGCCGCCCTTTCGGTGATGAACGCCGGGGCGGGGGATTCCCCTGCCCTGCTGGGGAAGGATATCCTCTCGTCGGGGTGTGGAATGAGCGACCCCGGTCTTTGCCGCGTTTTTTCAAAAGAATCGGCTTCAGCTCTCGGCGGGCTGAAGGAATACGGCGTCGCCTTCAAGGAACCGGGGGGGATCCCCATGGCGAAGCAGCCTCCGGGACACAGCGTTCCCCGCCTGTTCCCCTCGGAATACCGGGAGTTCCCTTACATGAACCGCGGCCTCGCCCTGACGCTTCCCCTTGTTGACAGGGCCGAGAAACTCGGGGTCGTCGTAATGAACGATACCGCGGTCCTCAGGATCCTCACCCGCGGGAATTCCGTCTGCGGCCTTCTGGCATGGGACGGCCGCACCGGACAGATTCTCCGCCTGCGGACGGGCGTCGTCATCCTCGCCGCGGGCGGAGGAGCGGGGCTCTACTCCAGGAACAACAACACGGCGGATGTCTCCTGCGATTCCTTCGCCCTTGCCTACGAAGCCGGCGCGGTGCTGCGGGACATGGAAATGGTGCAGTTTTACCCCTCCATGATGTATGAACCCGCCAGGATCCCCTTTTCCAACCCGCTCTTCGGCGAAGGGGCCGTTCTCAGGAACGCACTCGGGGAGGAATTCCTCTTCCGGTACAGCCCGAAGGGCAGCCTTGCCACCAGGGATCTCATGGCCAGGGCGGTGAAACGGGAGATCGACGAGGGGAGGGGCAATCCCCGGTATGTCTTCGCGGACTGCTCCGGAATTCCCGGAGAGGTGCTGAAGCTCAAGTACGGCGAGCTTTCTGCCATTCTTTCCAGGTTTGGCCTGAATCTGGAGAAGGACCTTCTTCCTGTCGCTCCCTCGGCCCATTTTTACCTGGGAGGTGTGGATATCGACAGGACCTGCGCCACTTCCGTCGAAGGGCTGCTCGCCTGCGGGGAGGCTGCCGGCGGGCTTCACGGGGCGAACCGCCTCGCGGGCATAGCCCTGGCCGAGGCGGCAGTGTTCGGAAAGATCGCCGGCAGAACGGCGTCGATTATTTTCAAGAAACAGCAGTCTCTTCCTTCACCGGCGGAGCCGGAAATGGTGTTTTCCGGAGGAGCCGGGGCTCCTCTTCCGGCGCTGACGGAGAAGCTGCGGGAAATGCTGTGGGACTGCGCCTCCCTTGTCCGCAGCGAGGTTTCCCTGGAAAAGGCGGAGAGGGAAATCGGCGTAATTTCCCGGGAACTCGAGTCGGGGGATGGGAGAAATGACGGGCACCCGGCCCGGTGCTTCGCCCTCGGGTCCATGGTGCTGACGGCGAGGATGCTGGTGAAGTGCAGCCTTCTCCGGAAGGAAACCCGGGGGGCCTTCTGCCGGGAGGAGCACCCTGAGAGTTCCGGCCGTTTCGCCGGCTCCTTCCTTGTCCAAAAATCGGATGCCGGGGCCATGACCGTTCGTTTCCGGCCGAACTGGTCATGACCGGCCCGGGGAGAGGTTTCAGCGTTCCCCGCCCGTTTCCAGGAGCGTAATGGACCTGCGTTCCGCGCCGAGTTTCAGGGAAAGCTCCAGGCATGCCTTCTTCAGCGCGGGGATGAGCTCCCGGATCATTTCTTCCGTGAAGCGGGCCGTCGGGCCCGAAAGGGTCATGCATGCCACGGGCAGCAGGGAGGCATCAAAAATCGGGACGGCTATCGAAGAGACTCCCTGTTCCCGTTCAGAAACGCTGAAACTGAAGCCGCGGATTCGCAGTTCCCTGTTTTTCTCCATGACCACGTTCTTGTCAAGAATCGTGTTCGGCGTCAGGGATTCCGCCTCGTCCAGAATCCTGCTCACTTCGTCTTCGGCCATAAATGACAGAAAACACCGACCCGAAGCCCCGGCCCACAGGGGAAACCGGGCTCCCAGTTTTGCCGACCGTTTCAGGTTGTGCGAACTCTCCACCTGCTCGTAGCATATACGGTTGTCCCCTTCCCGGACATAGAGGTTTACCGTTTCGTTGAACCTTTTCCTGAGTTCTTCCATGAACGGGAGGGCAAGGGTCCTCAGACCTCCTGTCTTCTTCGCTATGGCCCCCAGGAGATAGCACTGAAAGCCGAGACTGTAGAGTTTGCTTTTCTTGTCCCGCTCCAGAAACCCGGCCTCCTCCAGGGCTTTTGTCAGGCGGGCCGCCGTGGGCAGAGGAAGGTTCAGCTCCCGGGCGATTTCCGTCAGGGTCCTTCTGTTTTTTGACCAGGAAAAACAGGAAAGGACCGAAAGCCCCTTTTTTAAGGACGAAGCACCGTCTTCCTTCACGTTTTCGTTCATGGCTTCCTCAACCCCCACCAAACATATATTTTGCATTGACAAAACGGTTCCACCGTGTAATATAAGTCTACCACAATATGAAATATACTTCCAATATATGGAAGTATATTTCTTATTCCCACTCAACGGAGGCAGATCATGAAAAAGTCCACAGTGCTCCGCCACATTCTCCAGGAACGAAAGGCAGTCCCGGTTCCCGGCGCCCACGACGCCATATCAGCGAAACTCATCGAAAAAACGGGCTTCAAAGCCGTCCAGGTGAGTGGTTTCGGTCTTGCGGCGACCCTTCTCGGTCTTCCCGACATGGCCTTTATTTCTTTCACCGAAGTCCTCGAATTTACACGGAATATCGTGGATGCCGTCAATATTCCCGTCATGGCGGACGCGGACACTGGATACGGCAATTCCATCAATGCCATGAGGGTCACCGAAAAGTTCATAAAAGCGGGCGCGGCGGGAATGAACGTCGAGGACCAGGTTTTTCCCAAGCGGTGCGGTCATATTGAGGGAAAGACCGTCGTTCCCCTGGAGGAAATGGTGCTGAAGGTAAAGGCGTGCGCCAGGGTCCGGGATGAACTCGATCCTGATTTTATCATCAACGCCCGTACCGACGCCATCGCCGTGTCCGGTGTCGACGAGGCCATCCGCAGGGGAAACGCCTACCTCGAGGCCGGAGCTGACATGATCTTCGTGGAGGCTCCCCGGACGGTGGAGGAAATCGAAAAGGCGGTCAAGGGAATAAAGGGCCTTGTGAGCATCAATCTCTTCGACAACATCGAGGGCGGAAAAACGCCCCTTCTGTCCGTTGAAGAGCTTGCGGCCATAGGTGTAGCCCGCATCAGCATCCCGGTGGGGTCTACCTTCGCGGCAGCCCGCGGAGTTCTCAATTACCTGGAGGCCATCAAGGGCGGCAGGCTCGCTCCCGAGAGAAAAGATCTCGTGTTCTCCTTCAATGAATTCAAGGATCTCGTCGGGGTGCCGGATTTCAGGGACCAGGAGAAGGAATTCCTGCCCACCTTCGTCGAATAGGATCCGGAAAAAGAAACAATGGGCATCACTCTTGGATTTCTCGGTTTCGGCGAAGTGGGCTTCTACATGTCGAAGGGCCTGAAAGAGGCGGGCTTCGGCAGGATCGTCGCGTTCGACAAGGCTTTTGCCGACGGCGGTCCCTTTGCCTCCACCATCGGTTCGAGAGCCGGGGAGGCTGGGGTGGAGCTTGTTCCCTCCCTTCAGGATATGCTGGGATCTGCTGATGTGATAGTGTCCGCCCTTCCGGCGAAGTATTCCCTTGCCGCGGCCAGGGAGGCGGCCGGATACGCGACGGCCGCACGGCTTTTTGTCGACGTGTCAACGGCGAAACCTTCGGAAAAGAGAGAGATGGAACAGCTTTTCGCCGCCAAGGGAATCAGGTTTGCCGACGGCGCCATGCTTGGCCCGCTTCCCACCTACGGTCATACGGTCCCTATTCTGGCCTCGGGAAGCGGAGCTCCGGAGTGGGCTGAGCTGATGAGCCCCTTCGGGATGAAGATCGAGCTGACCGAAGGGCCCGCCGGTGCGGCCTCTTCCATCAAGCTTGTCCGGAGCGTCTTTATGAAAGGCCTTGAAGCCCTTCTCGTGGAGACCTTTCTGTTCGCGAAAAAGAGCGGCGCGGAGGAGATCGTGCTGGAATCCCTGGCGGAAACGCTGAACGTGCCCTTCCAGAACACCGCCCGGAGGATGATCGCCGCCGACCTTGTCCACGCCGAGCGCAGAGCCTTCGAAGTGGGAGAATCGGTGGAGCTCATGAAAGACCTGGGCATCGAACCCATAATGGCGGAAGCGGTCATACGGCGTCTCAAAAAGTCGGCTGCCCTGGGTACGAGGGAAGAGCTCGGCGGTGTGCCGCCGAAGTCCCTTTCCGATGTGTTTGAAATCTGGAAGAAGAAGAGTCATTG
>JAPXRK010000112.1:0-407 GCA_033813575.1 Synergistales bacterium | reverse complement strand
TCATTGCTGAGAAGAGTTGCCCGGAAGAAGTGAGGAGAGAGAAAAAATGCCTGTAGGATTTCGAGTTTTTCAGAAAAGAAACCTTCCCCCGAAGGAGCTTGTCGAAAGCTTCCGGACGATCCCCGCAGCCAACATCGCAGACTGCATGGGGCGCCACAACGCCATGATTCCCGAGATCCGCCTCATGACGAAACCCGGCGGGGTCAACATGGCCGGCGTCGCCCTGACTGTGAAAACCTGCTACGGGGACAACCTGATGATCCACCAAGGGCTCGACATGGCGGTCGAAGGAGATGTCCTGGTGATTGCCAATGAAGGGGGAAGAAACAGGTCCCTCCTTGGGGAAATAATGTACCGGTACGCCGAGAGAAAGAATCTGGCCGGAATCGTTCTCGATGCCCCTATTC
>JAPXRK010000111.1:0-5697 GCA_033813575.1 Synergistales bacterium | reverse complement strand
AAGATCGAGTCCGGCGGAGACGGGCGGGACAAGCGTTTCGTGGTCCTTGCAGAGCTCATGAGGCTCCGGAGGGCCTGCTGCAGCCCCTCTCTCGTCCTTCCGGAAAAGGCGGGACTCCCCTCCTCCAGGCTCGAGGCCTTCGGCGAGATCCTGGAAGAACTCCGGGCGGGGGGGCACCGCTGCCTCGTCTTCAGCCAGTTCGTGGACCATCTCTCCATTATCCGCGAATACCTCGACGGGCTCGGAGTGTCCTACGCCTACCTGGACGGCTCCACTCCGTCCCGGGAGCGGGAGCGGCAGATCGCCTCCTTCCAGGGGGGAGAAAAGGAATGCTTCCTCATCAGCCTCCGGGCGGGAGGGACCGGACTGAACCTCACCGCCGCCGATTACGTGATCCACATGGACCCCTGGTGGAACCCCGCCGTGGAGGACCAGGCCTCGGACCGGGCCCACCGCATCGGCCAGGAGCGCCCCGTCACCGTGTACAGGATCGTGGCGAAGGACACGGTGGAGGAAAAGATCGTGGACCTTCACGGGATCAAGAGAGAACTCGCGGAAAGCCTCCTGGAGGGGGCCGAGGGGGCGGCCCGGATCTCCCTGGAGGAGATGGCGGCCCTTATCCGGGACGACCGGACGGGAGAAGAGTAGAAGAAGGCGCCCCGCTTCCGGGGCGCCTTCTTTTGCTTATTCCCCTCGTCCGGGACAGGAAATCATCTTGCCCGGGTTCAGGATTTCGTTGGGGTCGAAGGCGAGCTTCACCCTCCGGATGAGCTCCATCTGGGCGCCGTCCATAACCCGGCACATGTACTTCTGCCGCTTGAGGCCGATGCCGTGCTCGCCGCTCAGCGTCCCGCCGATGGAGGCGGTGAAGTCGTAAAGCTCGTCGAGAAGGGCGTCGATGATGTCGTGCCAGTCCGGCCGCTCCTCGGGGAAGAGAAGGTTCACGTGCATGTTCCCGTCGCCGACGTGACCGAAGTTGGCCTCCTCGATACCGTATTTTTCGCAGAGCCTGGTGGTCTCCGCCATGAGCTTCGGGATTTCGCTGGTGGGCACAACCAGGTCTTCCAGGCTGTACTTGGGATAAAAGGCCATGATGGCCTCCGCAAGGCACTTCCGGGCCTTCCAGAGCTTGTCGCTGGTGGTCTTGTTGTCCGCCACGAAGACCTCCAGCGCCCCGGAGGCAAGGCACAGGTCGCCGATGCGCTCCATGTCGTCCGCCAGCACGTTCGGGTCGTTGCCCTCGAGCTGGATGACGAGGTGGGCACCGGCGTCGTCATAGGGGAGGACAGTGTTGAGGAACCGCTCCGCCAGCCGGATGGACTTGCCGTCCATGAACTCGATGGAGGACGGGATGACCTTCCCCTCGCTCTGGATCCGGGGGGCGAAGTCGATGGCCGATGCCACGTCCGGGAAGGGGACCAGGAGATCCACCACCTTGCCGGGCAGGGGAAGGAGCTTCAGGATGATCTTCGTCACCACCGCCAGGGTCCCCTCGGACCCCACGATGAGATGGGCGAAGTCGTATCCCGTGGCGTCCTTCCTGCGCTTCCCGCCGAACCATGTGACCGTTCCGTCGGGCAGCACGGCCTCCAGGGCCAGCACGGAATTGCCTGTGGTGCCGTACTTCACAACTTTGTTGCCCCCGGCGTTCTCCGCCACGTTGCCGCCCACGAAGGAAGCGTCGCCGCTGCAGGGGTCCCCCGCGTAGAGCAGACCCTCCTGCCGGGCGGCTTTCGTGATCTCCGCGGTCACAACCCCCGGTTCCACGGTGATGGTGAGGTTCTTCTTGTCCAGCTCGAGGATCCGCCGCATCTTCTCGAAGGAAAGGACGATCCCCCCGGCGAAGGGCACTGCCCCGCCGGAAAGCCCCGTGCCCGCCCCCCTGGGCGTCACGGGGATGCGGTTCCTGTTCGCGTACTCAAGCACCGCCGACACGTGCTCCGTGGTCTCGGGAAAGACCACCGCCTCGGCGATGTACTCCCGGTCCCAGGAGAACCGGGGCACTTCGTCGTAGGAGTAGGCGATGCGCTTCTCCATGTCCACCGCCACGTTGGATTTCCCCACCAGGGCCGCCAGATCCAGAACGGTCCGCTCCGTCACGGGAGAATACTTCGCCGGGGTCATTCCGCGCCCACCTCTTTCCTGATCCGCTCCGTAAGCCGGGGGAGAATATCGAACAGGTCGCCGCAGAGCCCCAGGTCTGCTACTCGGAAGATGGAGGCGTCAGGATCCCGATTCACCGCCACCACGAAACCGGCGGTCTGCATTCCCGCCAGGTGCTGCACCGCTCCCGAGATGCCTGCGGCGATGTAGACCTTTGGAGCCACCACCTTGCCGGAAAGACCCACCTGGTGGGGGTAGCCCATCCACTTGGCCTCCACGGCAGGCCTGCTGGCCCCCACCCCTCCGCCGAGAAGGGCCGCCAGTTCCTCCAGCATCCGGAAGCTCTCGGGGCGCTTCAGCCCCTTGCCCCCGGAGACCACCACGTCCAGGTCCTGGATATTGGAGCTGCCGTCCTCCCCCCGTTCAAAGCCCAGGTTGACCACCCTGGACACGAACAGTTCAGGCGGGATCTCCGGCCGGATCACAGCGCCTTCCGCAGCGGCCTTCCGGTCCGGAGCCCGGAAGGTCCGGGGCCGGACGGTGGCCATCTGGGGGCGGCGCACGGGGGTCTTGATGGTAGCCATCACGTTGCCGCCGATGGCGGGCCGCGTCTGGAGCAGCAGCCCCGTCTCCGGGTCCATTTCCAGCCCGGTGCAGTCTGCGGTGAGCCCCGTCTCAAGCTCCGCCGCCAGTGCGGGCAGGGTGGTCCGCCCCGACGTTGTGGCGGGGGCGAGGACCACGTCCGGGGTCTCCCGCCGCAGGAGATGGGCCAGTACCTTCACTTCAGCGTCCTGGTTGTACATGGACAGGACCGGGTGTTCCACCGTCATGACCCGGTCCGCCCCGCTCCGGAGAAGGGTCTCCGGATCGTCTGCCAGGCCGCCCGAAAGAAGCACCGCCGTCACCGTGCCGCCGCAGGTGTCCGCCAGTTCCCTGGCCTTTCCCGTCAGCTCGAAGGTGACGGAATGGATGTGCCGGTCCCGGACCTCGCCGAGAACGAAAAACTGTTTTCCCGTCATCTGCCGTTCCCCCTAAATGACCGCCATGTCCCGGAGGACGGCCACGAGGCGTTCGATGCCCTCGTCGATCCGCTTCTCGTCGAACATTTCCGTCGTTCTCGATATGGTCGGGTAGGAGATCTTCACCACCCGGGTGGCCGACCCTCCGAGGCCCGTTTCCTCAGGGGAGAGGCCGATGGAGACAATCCCCTCAAGGGGGATCTCCGTCCGCCTGGCCCGCTTCTTTCCCGCGAGGGTGGGCATGGATGGCTCGTTCAGGGCGTGGAGGACCGTCAGCAGGCAGGGGAAGGGCAGGAACTGCCTCTGGATGCCCTCCTCCACCGTCCGGGCGACCTCCACTCCTCCGTCGGCAAGGGAAAGAGCGCTCACGTAGGTGCTGAAGGGCATGCCCAGCAGCGCCGCCGTCTCGGGACCCACCTGCCCCGTCTCGCCGTCGGTGGCCTTCTCGCCCGCCAGGACGAGGTCGAAGGGCCCCGCCTTCTTCACCGCCGCGGCCAGCACCTTGGCGGTGGCCCAGGTATCGCTGCCCGCGAAGGCCCGGTCCGTGAGGAGCATCCCCCTGTCGGCACCCATGGAAAGGCACTCCCGGAGGGCTTCATGGGCCCGGGGAGGCCCCATGGTGATCACCGTGACCTCCCCGCCCGCCGCCGACCGGAGGTCGAGGGCGGCCTGGAGGGCATTCAGGTCGAGAGGGTTGACGATGGCCCCCATCCCTTCCCGCACCATGGTCCCCGTCTCGGGGTCCATGCGCACGTCGTCGGAATCGGGAACCTGCTTGATCAGCACTGCTATTTTCACGTACTAAAACCTCCTGTCCAAATTCATCCGCCGGAAAGAACGGCCCCTGCCGCAGCCGGCGGGGAGCGGTGCCGCCGTCATGGAATCCGCCGGATTATTGCGGTTTTTTCCCCGGGCGGACCCTGTTTGCCACCGAGAGGGTGTAGCGCCCCGAGAGTCCAAGATCCTTCTCAAGGTCGAAGACCAGGTCCACGCCCTCGGGAAGGAAGGCCTTGCAGTCGTCGGCGGCGATACGCTCGAAGGTGAGGACATAGTGGGGAATGTCTCCCTCCGCTCCCCCGGACTTTTCGACATGGACCTTGAAGGACTCCCTGGCCGTGCAGCCTCCCGACGGCACATTCACCACCACGGCCCCGTCCTTCACCGTCAGACTTCCGAGGACGGCCTCACCGAGCTGCCGCTGCCCGTCGGGGAACGAAAGCCCGAAGCATGCTCCCGCAAAGACAAGAATCATAGCCAGCACACATACCGTACCCTTCATCCTTCTTCCTCCTTCTCCCCTGCCGGCCGCTCCCATCGGACAGTTCCGGCTCACCATTTTTCCTCCAGGATCTCCGCCCGCTTTTTTTCGTACTCCTCTTCCGAGACGAGACGGTCTTTCCGGAGCGATTCGAGCTCCCTCAGCCGTGAACCGGGGGAATCCTCCCCCTCGAAATCAAGCTCCAGGGCAAAGGTTCCTTCCTTCAGCGCCTTCAGGGCGCTTCTGCCCCGGAAAAAGAGAAAACAACACCCTGCAGTCCAGACAAGGCCGAAAAACAGGGCGAAGGGCTTCGCCTCCCCTTCGGCAATCCAGGCAAAAAAGGCGCCCGCAGGCAGAAAAAGAACAGCCAGAACCGTCTGGGCCAGGACGGCGGTTCTCATGCCTGCAGGAGGCTTCAGCCCGATCTTCTTCCCCGCCACGGCACCCTCCCCTTTCATCCGCCAGGCAATTCCGGGGCGGGAAAAAGCCCCGGTCATGACGAAACTATATCACAGGGAAGAAAACCCCGCATTGGAGTATTTTGGAGGGAAAACGGGAGAAAACGACAGCCCTCCGGAGCGGCCGGAACCCGATCCGGAGGGCCGGGGCCTGTTATGACGGGTCGGCGCCGCTCCCCCGGAGGAGGGCCTTCCCCTCCCGCAGGCAGTCGGCGAGAGAATAGACAAGCATGATGAAGGACGAGACAGGCATACAGGAGTACAGCAGCGACTTGGGAATCTGGAAGACCGTGGTCAGTTCCGTTGAATGGAGGGTCAGCCTCAGGGAATACCGGAAGAACACGGCCATGAAGGCTGCGCCGAACAGGGCGATCATCAGGCGGTAGGCGCTTCCTGCCCTGAAATTCCGGATTCTGGGGGAGATCCAGTCCCCCACGCAGAAGTGCCCCTTCACCGCCCACAGGGAGGCCGAGCCGTAAAAGATCATGGCGGCGAAGCACATCTCCACGATCTCGTCGAACCAGTGCATGGAGCCGATGGGTATGATGCCCCGGACGGCCTCGGCGGCAACGGTGAACCCTCTTTCCGAGAGCACCGTTGCGAGGTCGTTGGTGAGTCTCAGGGCAACGTTGGTGGCCAGGAGCAGGGCGAGCACAAGAAACAGCAGCACGGTGATCATGCGGAGCAGCCGCCGGACCAGGAGGTCCGCTGCACGGAAGAGGTCCGCCATGTCACATGCCTCCCATCACGAGCCGGGGCAGGAAGAGGGATATGTCCGGCACAAACGCGATAAGCACCGTAACCGCGAAAATCACCACGAGGTAGGGCAGGACCTCCCGGGAAAGGGGAAGAATCCCCA
>JAPXRK010000110.1:0-5761 GCA_033813575.1 Synergistales bacterium | reverse complement strand
ATCCAGGGAAAGGCGGCCCATGTCGGGTTCGACTGGCCGATGGGAGATCTTTCCCCACTGTATGGTAAAGTGGAGGAGGAAATGAACGAACTCCGGGAAGCGGCGGAGGACGGAGTCCCTGAAAAAATAGAGGACGAGATGGGCGACCTTCTCTTCGCCGCCGTCAACCTTGCCCGCCATCTCGGCGTGAACCCCGATTCCGCCCTGGGAAGGGCCAACCGGAAATTTGCCGGTCGGTTCAGGAGAGTGGAGCGCTACGTGGCGGAAGAAGCCCGCCCCTGGAGCGAGTACACCCTTGAAGAGCTGGACCGGCTCTGGGAAAAAGCGAAATCTTCGCCTCTCACGGCGGATTGAGAACAAAAGCAGGGAACATAACAACAACACTATGGAGGAGAAAAGTACATGACGAACGGGAAAAAGAACAAGGCAGCGGCTCCCGCCGTTCCTGCCGCTCCGGCCAAAGCAGCGGAAGTTCAGGCTGCGCCTGAAGCGGCACCGGCTGAATCCTTCGCCCCCCATGGGGCACCCCGCAAGGTAGGCATCACAGACACGAGCCTCCGGGACGGACACCAGTCCCTTATGGCCACCCGCATGAGCATCGTCGACATGGCTCCCATCGCGGAGATGATGGACGACGTGGGCTTCCATTCCATGGAGGTTTGGGGAGGCGCCACCTTCGACACCTGCATGCGCTTTCTTGACGAGGATCCCTGGGAGAGGCTCCGCACCCTCAGGAAGCTCTTCAAGAAGACGAAGCTCCAGATGCTCCTCCGGGGCCAGAACGTGGTGGGATACCGCCACTACGCCGACGACACCGTCCGTGAGTTCGTCAAGCGGGCCGTGGGCAACGGCCTTGACATCATCCGGGTCTTCGATGCCCTGAACGACCTCCGGAACATGGAAGTGGCCGCCGACCAGATCAAGAAGGAAGGGGCCCACCTGCAGCTCGCCTTCTCCTTCACCCTGTCGCCGGTGCACTCCCTCGACGCCTTCGCGAAGCTCTCCCGGGACATGAAGTCCATGGGCGCCGACTCGATCTGCATCAAGGACATGGCGGGCATCATCAGCCCCGTGGAGACCGCCGCCCTTGTCCGGACCATCAAGAAGGAGACGGGCCTTCCCGTCCAGATCCACTCCCACTACACCAGCGGCATGGCCTCCATGGCCTATTTCGCGGGCCTCGAGGCCGGCGCCGACGTGGTGGACTGCGCCATCTCCCCCTTCGCCCAGGGCACCAGCCAGCCTCCCATCGAGTCCCTGGTGGCGGGCATGAAGGGTGGGGCGTTCGAATCGGGCATCGACCTTGAAAAGCTCGTCCCCATCGCAAACCACTTCAAAAAGGTGCGGGAAAAGTACTCCAAGATCTTCGTCGACCTCGGCGGCGTGGACATCAACGTCCTCATGTACCAGATCCCCGGCGGCATGTACTCCAACCTGGTCAGCCAGCTCAGGGACCAGAACGCCCTCCACCGTCTGCCGGACGTGCTGAACGAGGTCCCCCGGGTCCGGAAGGAGATGGGGTATCCTCCCCTCGTTACCCCCACAAGCCAGATCGTGGGCACCCAGGCCACCCTCAACGTCCTCGTGGGCGAGCGCTGGAAGATCATTCCCAAGGAAGTTCGCAGCTACTTCCTCGGTCAGTACGGCAAGCCTCCCGCAGAGTTCGACCCGGCGATCCAGAAGAAGGTCATCGGCGACGAGACACCCATCACCTGCAGGCCGGCGGAAAAAATCGCCCCCGAGCTTGAAGCGGCCTCGAAGGCCGTGGCGCCCTGGGTTCTCCAGCCCGAGGACGTGCTCAGCTATGTCCTGTTCCCCGCCGTGGCGAAGGATTTCCTCATGAGGAAGTTCGCCCGGGAGATGAAGGTGGACGTGGGCGTGGACGAACTGGTGGACGGCGCGGGGTATCCCGTATAACGGGGCGAAAGGCGGCGACGAACCTGCCCTATGACGAATTTTAACGAAAACGACACGGTCGAGACGGGATTTTCTATCAAGGAAGTCGAGTTTCCGGACATCGATTCCATGTCCCGGTTTGCCGGGAAGGATGACGAAAACATCACCGCCATCGAAGAGCGATACCCCGTCCGGCTCGTCGTCAGGGGGAACCGGGTCGCCGTCCGCGGCCCGGACAGCGGGGTGGTGGACATGGTCCATTCCCTCCTGGAGCAGCTCCACAAGATCGCCGGAAAGGGGCACCCCCTCCTCCTGGCCGATGTGCGCTACGCCATGGACATGATCGCGGAGAAGGGGGCGGTGGACCTCGCCCCTCTCTTCTCCGAGGTCATCTGCACCACCGCCCGGGGAAAACCCATCCGGGCGAAGACCGAGGGGCAGAGGAAATACCTGGAGGCGGTGAGGAACAACCCCGTCGTCTTCGGCATCGGCCCGGCGGGCACGGGCAAGACGTACCTGGCGGTCTGCCATGCCGTGGCCCTTCTCAAGGCGGCGGCCATCAGCCGCATCGTCCTTGTCCGTCCCGCGGTGGAAGCGGGGGAAAGCCTCGGGTACCTCCCCGGCGACCTCCGGGAAAAAGTGGAGCCCTATGTCCGACCGCTGTACGACGCCTTTTACGATCTCCTCTCCCCGGAGCGGTTCCTCCGCTACGTGGACAAGGGGGTCATCGAAATCGCCCCTCTCGCCTACATGAGAGGACGGACCCTCAACGACAGCTTCATCATTCTCGACGAGGCCCAGAACACCACCCCGGAGCAGATGAAGATGTTTCTCACCCGTCTCGGCTTCGGCTCAAAGGCCGTCATTACCGGCGACATCACCCAGGTGGACCTTCCCACGGGGAAGCAGTCGGGCCTCAAGCAGGTGAGGGATATTCTCGACGGGATCGAGGGCATCGCCTTTTTCTACCTCACCCATTCCGACGTGGTGCGCCACGAGATCGTCCAGCAGGTGGTGAAGGCTTACGAACGCTATGAGCAGCAGCGGGAACAATCCCATTAAAGGCGCCTTCGGGCAGCTCCGGAAGAAGGGAGTCGCCTCCCTTTTCACGGAACAGTATCCCCTGTTCCGGGCTTCCGGCGTACTCATCCTCATCGCCTTCGCCCTGTCCATCGTCCTTTTGCGCTGGGTGATCACCGACCGCGCCACCGGCTTCATCCTCGGCGAAACCTCACCCCGGTCGTATTTCGCCCTCTATCCCATGAGCTACCTTGACGACGAGGGAACCAGGGTGCTCCGCTCCCGGGTGGGGGAGACCGTGGCGGGCGTCCTCGTACGGGACGGAGCCGCCATGGACCGGCTCATCGTCAAGATAGAGGCCATGGCCAAGGGCGACATCGCCCCCCTCTCCCTGTCTTCGGGCCTCGCCGAGCTCCTGAAGACCATGCCCGAGGACAACCGGAAGAAAATCCTCACAGAATCCGCCCGGATCAGCAGCGATTTTCTCAAGAACACAGGAGGCGAAGGCCAGCCCATCACTCCGACACCGGAAACCATCTGGGAGGAGATAGAAAAACTCTCCCTTCCCATGGAGATGAACAACGTCATTTTCCAGATCCTCGACGAAATCCTCCAGCCGCTCACCCGTATAGACGAGGATCTCACCGAGACCCTCCGGGGCGAGCTTGCCGAATCCCTCCAGCCGGTGGAGCGGTCTGTGGCGCCAGGCGACGTGCTCATCGAAAAGGGGCAGACCGTAACGCCCCAGGTGGCCCGAATATTGAAAATGCAGGGATACTCCCAGGTGACCTTCCCCTGGAAGCAGATCCTCTTCGCCCTTCTCGCCCTTCCCTTCTGGCCCCTCTGGGTGCTTCTGCAGACCAGCTTCAGGCCATCGGCGCGGCAGAACATTCCCTGGCTGTACCTTTCCTTCGCCCTGGGGCTGAGCTGGGTGGTGGAATACTTCTCGTCCATGTTCAACGTCCAGGGAATGGGCAGCCTCTTCCTCGCGGGATGCGCCTACCTCACGCTGCCGCCCGGCCTCGCCCTGCCCGTCGTTCTCGGCGGGAGTATCCTCGGCGCCATTGTGGTGACGGGCCTTTCTGCCCTCCACGTGGTGCTTGTTTCCCTCATGGGCCTCATCAGCTCCATCGCCGGCTATTATTCCCTTCGGGAAATTCACTCCCGCAGCCACCTCTGGCGGCAGCTCTTCGTCCTCGGACTGCTCCAGG
This sequence comes from Synergistales bacterium, assembly GCA_033813575.1. Classification (GTDB taxonomy): domain Bacteria; phylum Synergistota; class Synergistia; order Synergistales; family Aminobacteriaceae; genus Aminivibrio. The sequence continues at coordinate 1,634 of JAPXRK010000110.1, read as the reverse complement.
CCGCCGTGGGGCTTTTCATCCGGTGGGCCTTCGACCTCGGCATCTACCCGGAACTCCTCCTCTACCTGGTTCTGGGCAACGCCGGCTGGAGCTCCCTGGTCATCGCCGTTCTCCCCCTGCTGGAGAACACCTTCGACGTGCTCTCGCCCCTCCGCCTCATGGAGCTGAGCCATCCGTCGAACCCCCTCCTCAAGAAGCTCCAGATAGAGGCCCCGGGAACCTACCACCATTGCCTCATGCTCGGGACCCTGGCTGAGGTGGTGGCGGACAAGCTCGGTATGAACTCCAACCTCCTCAAGGCGGGGGCTTATTTCCACGACATCGGCAAACTCCGGCGGCCCCAGTTTTTCGTGGAGAACCAGATGGGCAACGAAAACATCCACGACGAACTCAAGCCGTCCCTTTCGGCCCTTGTGATCATCGCCCACATCCGGGAAGGCCTCGAGCTGGCGGAGGAGTACCACCTGCCCGAGATGATCCGTGCCTTCATCGCGGAACACCACGGTACCACCTGCCTCTCCTACTTCTACAGGAAAGCCCGGAGCATGGGACTCTCCGTCCCGCGAGACCAGTTCTGCTATCCCGGCCCTCGTCCCCGGACGAGGGAAACGGGGCTGCTCATGCTCGTGGATTCCATCGAGGCCGCTGTGCGGGCGGAGATGAGGGCGTCCACCTCGGTGCCGGACCTGGAAAAAACCATCGAGGGCGTGGTGGAGTCCAAGATGTCGGAAGGCCAGCTCGACGAGGTGGATTTCACCATCCGCGACCTGGCGGTAATACGGCAGACCCTGCTGCTCGCCTTCCAGTCCATGTACCATACGAGGAAGGTCAAGGAGATACAGGACAGGGACCAGCTCGAAAAGAAACTGAAAAAACAGGAGGAAGAATCAATTGAAGGTTCACTTGCGTCTCGATAACAGCGAAGACGCCGACCCCGCAAGTAGAGCCCCCCTGGGGGACATGCTTTCAGCCGCGGACGGCGTTCTCTCGGCCGCCCTGGAGAAGCTCGCCCGACCCGGAACCCTTCCGCCGGCGGCGGAAATTTCGGTCACCCTTCTCTCCCTGGAGGAAATGGAAGAGCAGAACAGGCTCCACAGGGGACTTCCCGAACCCACGGACGTCCTCTCCTTCCCCCTGTGGGAGGAAGACGGGGAATTCAGGCCGGAAAAGGGTTTGCCCGTTCTCCCCCTGGGGGACATCGTCATCTGCCCGGACTATGTCCGGAAGAACGCCCCCACGGAGCAGGCCTTCCTGGAGGAGATGGCCCTCATGATCGCCCACGGCTTCCTGCATCTCCTTGCGTGGGACCATGACACCGACGAACGGAGAACGGCCATGGAGGCCGCCCAGGAAACGATCCGCCGCGCCCTCCTCGACGCCGCCGCGAAGTCCGGCAAAGGGGGAGCGGAGTAGTGAACGTGCTGATCACCGAATCGATCATCCTGCTGGCCCTGCTGCTTGTCCTCTCAGCGTTTTTCAGCGCCTCCGAGACGGCCATCACGTCTTCGGGCCGGGGAAAGATCCTTGCCCTCATGGAGCGGTACCCCTACGAGAAGCGGTTCTTCGACTGGCTGCTCCGGGACATCCAGCGGGTTCTCACCATCATCCTCATATCGAACAACCTGGTGAACATC
>JAPXRK010000109.1:0-5762 GCA_033813575.1 Synergistales bacterium | reverse complement strand
GCTGAGTACCGCATTTTCGACGGCAGCAGCCCTTTGTCAACCCGGGAATTGTCGGGCGCATAGCCTTCCAGGGAGCCGAAATCGGCCTTTTTGCCCCAGGCGTACCGGGACCCAACACCGCCGCCGCCGAACCTGGTGTCGGTGGAAAACTCGAAGAGCAGCCAGTTCTCCTTTCCTTCCGAAAATTCGCCCACCGCAGTCACCGTCTCCCCCCGGGCAAGGGACAATCCCTCGGCTGATATGCTGCGGGCCGTGCCGCCCTTTCCCGGCTGAAGCCGCAATTCCGCACCGTCCTTCTTCACCATGAAGGAACGGGGTTTGAAGCTTGTGTACCCGGGGACTTTTTCGATGCCCTTCTTCTGGATGTAGCAAAGCACTTCCCCGTCTTCAGGCGAGAGAAGGGCGTACCATCCGCCCGCGAACTGCCTGAATTTGCCGTCCGTTATGGCGCCCAGCTTCAGGTGATTGCCGTAGACGACGATCCCGTAGAAATTCGGGAGATCCCAAAGATCTGCCACCCTGGGAACGTTCGCCGCGGGTTTTTCGAACAGGGGGACCACATCCGCCGTGACGACGTACAGCCCGCCCCCGCCGGCCGGACCTGGGGCGCCCTTTGCCTGCGTAGCCGGGGCAAAGACGCACAGCGCCAGGATAAGGACGGCACAGAGCGGAACACTTTTCAGCAGCGATCCGCCCCACCCGGTTCCCATGGTTTTTCTTCCGTTCATCCCGATGACCTCCTCCTTTGTGCCTGCTTTTCATGTCCGGCCTTCCGGGAAAAAAACCCCGGCCCATTTCACCCGCTTCTTCGCTTCCGGTGTTTTCCTGCTCGGAAAAAACACATGGCCTTCGGCTTCAGACAAAACAATACCATGAAGGAAGCCTTCATGGTTAATAAATACTCCGGCAATTCCATTTTTTTCGAGGAAGCGGCAGGCTCCCCTCCGGCGAGTTTCGGAAGGCCGAAGATCGCTACAGGCTCTTCCAGCTTTTGAATCCCTTGCCCAGCACTTCGGACGCCTCGACCACGGACATGAAGGCCTTGGGGTCATGCTCGGCGAGGAATTTCTTCAGCTGCATGGCCTGTCGCGGCTCCAGCAGGGTCAGGAGGACCGGCCGGGGCTGCTTGGAGTATCCCCCCATGCCGTCCAGCCTGGTGACTCCCCGGTGGAGGGTGAGGTTGATGTACGCCGACACTTCGTCAGGGATGTTGGTGATGATGATGGCCTGCTTCCTCCGGTCAAAGGAGCGGGTGGTGTTGTCCAGCACAATGCCGAAGACGTAGAGTCCCACCGCGCCGTAGATGGCCGAATCGAGCCCCACCACGAAGAAGGAGAGGGCCAGGATCCCCATGTTGATGTAGATGGAAAACTGCCCCATCTCGATGCCGTACCGTTTTCTCAGCGCCATGCCGGGGATGTCGAGGCCCCCGGTGGATCCCCCCACCCGAAAGACCATGCCCGCGCCAAGCCCCCGTATGGCGCCGGACACCATGGCCGCCATGAACTTGTCGCCGATGAGGGGTACGGGGACAAACTCAAAAACCTTCAGCAGGAGGGAGAAGAGCACCACAGCCCATGCCGTCCACAGGACGAACCTGGGGGACAGCTCCTTCCAGGCCCAGATCATGAGCAGCGTGTTGCCGGCGAGGATCACCCACGCGGGAGAAATGCCGAACACGTAGTTCGACAGCACGGCGATGCCCGACACCCCGAGGTCGGGGAAGCGGTTCGGAAGCACGAACAGCACCACCGCCAGGGCCTGGAGTGAAACTCCGGCGGTCACGGCGAGAAAGGTCCTCCACTCATCCTTCATATCATGGAACAATCGCCCCGCTATGGAACGGAGGCGGGTTCTCATCATCGCAAATTTCATGGCGCTTCTCCTCCTCTGCAATGGGAATCATTGCCCTCTTTGCACGAAATCCCGCTCCCGGTCTGGTATAATAGATTGGTTGCAGACCGATGGAGCGGAGTGGGAAACATGTTTATTCCTCTTGAAGGACAGGGTGTGGTTTCCATCCGGCGCGTCGTCGCCATGATACGCCACGGGGACGAGACGGCCGTCTATCTCAACGACGGAACAATCCTGGCGACGGGCTTCCGCCCGGAGACGCTGGGTAAAAGATACAACGCTTTCAGCAAAGAGGCAAGGGAAAATGCCCTGGCTCTTCGCAGACGAATGGGAGGAAACAGAACATGACGATGAGTCCGGCGGCCCGCCAGTATACGGCCAGCAGCATCCAGGTCCTGGAGGGGCTCCAGGCGGTCAGGAAACGTCCGGGGATGTACATCGGCGACACGGCGGCAAGAGGCCTCCACCACCTGGTCTACGAGGTGGTGGACAACTCCGTGGACGAAGCCATCGGAGGATTCTGCACCGCCATCTACGTGGCCATTCACACCGATGAAAGCATCTCCGTGGAGGACAACGGCCGGGGCATCCCCACGGATCCCCACCCCTCCAACGGCCGCCCTGCGTCGGAAGTGGTGCTCACCACCCTCCATGCCGGGGGGAAGTTTGACAACGCAGCCTACAAAGTGAGCGGCGGCCTCCATGGCGTGGGAGTCTCCGTGGTCAACGCCCTCTCCGAGTGGCTCGAGATCACCATCTGCCGGAACGGCGAATCCCGCACCCAGCGGTTCGAGCGGGGAATTCCGGTGACGGATCTGTCCGCAGGGCTCCCCACGGAGAAGAACGGGACCATGGTCCACTTCCTCGCCGACAGGACCATCTTCGAAGAGGTCAAGTTTTCCGCCGAAGTCCTGAGCGCCCGGCTCCGGGAGCTCGCCTTCCTGAACCCGGGGCTTTCCATCACCCTCGACGACAAGAGGGAGAACAAGGTCAAGGAATTTCGCTACGACGGCGGGATGAAATCCTTCATCGAGTACCTGAACAGGGGCAAGACCGTGCTCTTCCCGGAACCGGTGACCATTTCCGGCGAAAAGGACGGCGTCTCGGTGGACATCGGCCTCCAGTACAACGACGGCTACCTTGAAAGGGTCTTCGGGTTCGCCAACCTCATCCACACCATCGAGGGGGGCACCCATGTCTCCGGACTGCGGACCGCCCTCACCCGGGGCGTGAACGAGGCAGCCCGGCGGAGCAAGCTCCTGAAGGAAAAGGAGGAGAACCTCTCGGGCGACGACCTGAAGGAAGGGCTCACCTGCGTGGTCTCGGTGAAGATGTCCAACCCCCAGTTCGAGGGGCAGACCAAGACCAAGCTCGGAAACAGCGACGTGAAGGGCATCGTGGATTCCATCGTCTACGAAGGGCTGCTGGCCTGGTTCGAGGACAATCCCCTGGTCGTGAAGTCCGTGGTGGAAAAGGCCATCAAGGCGCGGCAGGCGAGGGAGGCGGCCAAGCGGGCGAGGGAACTTGTCCGCAAGTCGGTGATGACAGGCCTGAGCCTTCCGGGAAAGCTGGCCGACTGCTCGAGCAGGAACCCCGAAAACACAGAGGTCTACATCGTGGAGGGAGATTCGGCCGGAGGCAGCGCCAAGCAGGGACGGGACAGGAGCTTCCAGGCCATCCTTCCGCTGCGGGGAAAGATCCTGAACGTGGAAAAGGCCCGTCTGGACAAGGTCCTGGCAAACCAGGAAATCCGGACCATGATCCAGACCCTGGGGGCCGGCGTGGGGGACGACTTCGACCCGGCCAAGCTCCGGTACCACAAGATCATCATCATGACGGACGCCGACGTTGACGGCGCCCATATCAGCACCCTGCTGCTGACCTTCTTTTACCGGTACATGCCGGCCCTCATCGAGAAAGGATACCTCTACCTGGCCCAGCCGCCCCTGTACAGGGTGCAGAAGGGCAAGGCCGTCTCCTACTGCTACAACGACAAGGAACTCAGGAACATCCTGGACAACGCGCCCGACCCGTCGAAGATGAGCGTCCAGCGGTACAAGGGACTCGGCGAAATGAACCCCGAACAGCTCTGGGAGACCACCATGGATCCCCAGAACAGGGTGCTCAAGAGGGTGGAGATCGACGACCTCATGGGAGCCGACGAGTATTTCAGCATCCTCATGGGGGACAAGGTGGAGCCCCGGCGGGACTTCATCGCCGCCCACGCCCACGAGGTGCGCAACCTGGACATCTAGGGACGGAAACAGGAACTCAAAGAGGCCTCCGGCAATCGCCGGAGGCCTCTTTTTTTCCGGTCTCTAGTAGGCCGTCTCCAGTATCCGGAGGATATCCTCCCGTTCGATCTTCCGCACCGCCCCGGCCTGTTCGCCTTTCAGCAGGGCGATGACATCCCTGAGCCTGGACAGCCTGGGGTTCGAGCGGACACCCCCTATTTCGGCACAGCGGATGCCGTGTTTCTTCAGTGATCCGGCCACCGCCTCGTGGACGCCGTTCTTGTAGATGGAGCCTCCTCCGGCGACAAGGACAACCCGGGATATTCCGTCAGCCCCAAGGGCCTCTCCGATCTGCGGAATGGTTCCCCTGCCGAAGATGATTTTTGTAGGCGCATAAAAGGTAAAATTCTGCATATTTTCCTCCTTCCGCCGGAGATTTACCGGCATGAACAGTATTCTGCCCCCCTTTCCCCGGCGGCGGCCAAGGATGCGCCGCCGGAAGCCGGAGGATGTATAATGAAGGGGAAGAGCAAAGGAGATGATTCCATGAGAACGGAAATGAAAAAGAACCCGCGGAAAACACCGCCGCCTTCACCTCTTGCCAGGCAGATCCGCATCATTTTCTACACCGTCTTCATATGTGTCACCGTCGTTCTCCTCGCCGTCTCCCTCGATCTCATGCTCAACCCGTCGAAACGCTGGTCGGATTCCCTTGCCATCCGCTGGATATCGGAACGGCGGAATATGCTGCCGTTTTCGAAATAACCTTTTTTTCGGAAAGACCTCCCCTGGCGATGCGGCACTGATACCGACATACCGGCAGCAGTGCTTGTTTCTTTGCGTTTCTGCCCCTCCTTCCGGACATCCCTGACCGCCTCTTTGAAGAAGAAGACAGACATTGAACGACCGTTCTCCGCCATGACATTGTATGCTATTATTGCATTCACTCCGGATTCCGGTGAAGCATGACGGTCATCACGACCAGGGAGGCAATTCCAGTGTATCTTGCAGGGGTTCTGTACTGTTGCGCCGCCGCTGTCTTCTGGGCTCTCGGCCCCGTATTCCTGAAAAAGGGGCTCTCCTTCCTGGATCATACCGAAATGGCCGCCTCGCGGACCATCGGATTTGCGCTGGCCTCCCTGCTTTTCTGCATCCTCGACCCGAACGCCTACATCCTCTGGCGCTTCCCCTCCAGGCTGCTCCTTTTCGTCTTCCTCAACATCCTCGTGGGGAATGTCATCGGCGACCTCTGCTATTTCCGTTCCCTCGAACTCATCGGCGTGAGCAAAGCGGTCGGGACCACGAGCTGCTATCCCCTCTTCGTCACCGTCATTTCCTTCTTCTGGCTCGGGGAATCGGTTACCCTGCCCCTGGTCCTCGGCACTGCCGTCATGATCGCAGGGCTGCTCATGCTGAAATCCGGGGGCCGGAAGGCCGCCGGCGCCGGGCCCGAAACGGCTTCCTGGAAGGGCTTTCTTCTCGCCCTTGTGGCCGCCTTCTGCTGGGCCGCCGTCATGGTGCTCCAGAAATGGCTGCTGTCAGTCCACGATCTCCCCGCCGCATCCATCACCCTGTGGCGGGCCCTGTTCCTCTTCGCGGTATCCTGGGGCATCTGGGCATGGCGGACGAGAAAAGAACCGGAAAAACGGCTCCACCTGCTGAGAGCGCCCCGGA
>JAPXRK010000108.1:0-5795 GCA_033813575.1 Synergistales bacterium | reverse complement strand
GCCGCCCTGAAGGCATCGTTGTAGGAGGAAAGCTGCCGGTCCGTCAGGTCGGAGAACCGCATGGACGGATAGGGCATGACGTCGCTCATGCCCGGTATCGGGAAGGGGAGGTCTCCTCCCCCGAAGGTGACGAAACGGGTCCGGAGATGTGAAAGGCCGGGGAAGATCGGGAGAGAGCCTTCCTGTATGCCCGCCACGACCATGTTTTCATGTCCGGATTTTTCCGATTCGGTGAGGATAGACTGAAGCATTGTTCCGCTTCCCGTAGAATCCGGACGCTGGCTCAAGAGGTGAAGAATTCTCATTCTCACCCCCCCTTCCCGGCAATGACGGTCCGAATTCTCCTGATGTGGCCGTTTTCTTCGTGTTCAAAACCCGAGTTGTGAAGCAGCAGGGCTGCATCTTCCGTTCGCCCCGCACGCAGCAGATGCCTGCAGGAAAGGTAAACCAGCTTGCAGCAATAGGCCCTGAGCGAAGGAACCAGATGATCCGGCACTGCTCCTTCGGAAAGCCTGGCACGGGCAGTGGCGACGAAGGGCAGTTCCCGCTCCCGGGAAATGCGCACGCACAGGCGGTTTCCGGCGTCTTTTCTGTAACAGGAAGGGCCTGAATGACTGAACGCCACCGGGTACTCCAGGGCGATCCGTCCCCAGAGGTCAAGATCCTCTCCAAGGTGGACGCCCTCGGCAAAGAGCCCTGTCTCGAGCAGCACGTTTTTGGGAGCTCCTGCAGCCGAAGTAAAGACCGGCGGTTTGCCCATGGCCGCAGCCCTGAAGTAGTCAGGCAGAAGCCCTTCCCAGGGCGGACCGGGAAATCCGGAGAATGTAGGCATTCGCATGGTCCCGTCAGGCAGGATGAACATGTAGGACGTGGCACATATTCCTGCGTCCGGGAAAGATGAATGGAGGCGAAGCAGGGTTTCCAGGTGAACGGGGCGCCATTCGTCATCCGCGTCGAGAAAGGCGATAAAAGGAGAGCAGGCGGACCGGATTCCGTTATTCCGCGCTGAGGAAACGCCGCCGTTGGACTGACGGATCAGGCGGACGCGGGGGTCACGAAAGGCCGCCGCCTGTTCGGGACCGTCATCCGAGGAACCGTCATCCACGACCAGGACTTCAATATCCTGTAGCCCCTGGTTCAGGACGGATGAGAGCGCCCGCCCGATATAGGGCCCCTTGTTGAAAAGCGGAATGACAACGGTCACTTCGGGCATGGCATTCCCCTCCTTTCGGGCTCCGCCGGACCGGATAATCGTAGCATAAAGTATGCCAGAAAAGAGATGTGCCTGCCTCCCCGAAGAACGCGCTCTCCTTTGACATTCAAAATATTAATAAGTATAATTCCATTCAATGTGCTTTCATCACATCCAGATAACGGAGCGGGCCATGATTCTCGATACCCATGTTCATTCAAAAGAATTTTCATACGATAGTCCCCTTCCCATCCGTGAGGCCATACTTCGCGGAAAGGCGGCAGGCCTTGACGGCTTATGCGTCACCGATCATGAACACATGGGAATGCGGCGGCTTGCGGAACAGTTGACCCGCAGGCATGACTTCCTGGTGCTGGTCGGCATGGAATTCCTGACCTTCGAGGGAGATTTGCTCGTCTTCGGCCTTGACACGGTTCCGGATCGCGCGATGCACGCCGATGAGCTTGTTTCCCTCGTCAACAGGCAGGGAGGGTGCGCGGTTAGCGCACACCCATTTCGTGACAACGGCAGGGGGCTGGGAAATGAAATACGGGGGCTCCATGGCCTGCACGGTCTTGAAGCCCTGAACGGAAGCACCCGCCCGCATCACAACGCCATGGCATCGGATCTCGCCTTCGAACTGGGCCTGGCGCGCCTCGGGGGAAGCGACGCCCACCTTCCGGAGCGTGTGGGGCTCTGCGCGACGCGGTTTCTTGAACCTGTACGAAATGAGCGGGACTTGATAAGGGCTGTCCGGGCAGGCCTGGTTGAACCCGTTGTGCTTGAAGACGGCCGGTATCGCACCTCCACAGCACCGGCAGACCGGGTACCTGTTCTTGACGCCTCTTCACGCCGGACGGAACAGGAACGGCAGTACGTTTCCTGAACTTCATCGTTTTTCTACGTCCGGGACGACGGAATGAGTTTTTCATCCCGAGCGGACGTGAGGGATCTGGTTTGGTTTTGTCTGTCGTCCTGAGCGGAGTGAAGGACCTGTTTTTCGAATCCTTAAAATCCCCCCCGAGATCCTTCGTCGCTGCGCTCCTCAGGATGACAAAACCTGTGTTCTTCCCCTCCGGGGACGCGATCGGCCAAAATACTGGAGTGGTCTGTCATCCCGAGGCCGGGTTCATGGCCGAGGAATCTCGCTCCCGTTTTGTCATTCCGAACGGCGAAGCCGGATCGCGCAGCATCCCCGGAAGGGGGAATCTCAATCTTTAGGCAGCACAAAACCCAAGGCGAGGTCCCTCGCCCCCTCCGGGGACGCGATCGCTTCGCTCGCTCGGGACGACACTAACCCGGTTTGTCATCCCGAGGTCGGCTTCATGGCCGAGGGATCTCGGGCTTGAGTCTCACCAGGTTCAAAAGCGAGGCAGCAGTATCCCCCTACCCCGCCTCCGAATTTCTTCTGCACCCCGGGCCGGTGATCCGGCTTCTGCCGCCGGTCCGGGGCACGACTTCGATCCGGGCGCTGATCCGCTCCTTGAGGGCGGGCACGTGGGATATCACTCCGATCAGCTTGCCGTCCTGCTGCAGCCCCGCAAGGGTTTCAAGGGCGGTGTCGAGGGCTTCCTCGTCCAGGGTGCCGAAACCTTCGTCCAAAAAGAGGGAATCCACCCGGACGTTCCTGCTCGCCATGGAGGAGAGCCCCAGGGCCAGCGCGAGACTGACGATAAAGCTCTCTCCGCCGGAGAGGTTCTTGGTTGACCGGATTTCTCCGGCCTGGTAACCGTCCACCACGTTCAGCTCCAGGGGCTGTTCCCTGTCCCGGACCAGCAGGTACCGGTCGCTCATCTTCTGTAGCTGCCGGTTGGCCTGTCCGATCATCATGTCGAAGGTCAGTCCCTGGGCGAAATTGCGGTATTTCTTTCCGTCGGCGGAGCCGATCAGCTCATGGAGGCCGTCCCACCGGCGGCATTCCCTGCCCTGGGCCTCCAGGGCCGTCTTCTTTTCCTTTACCCGCTCTCGGGCGGCGGCGTTCTCGTTCAGCCTGTGCCTGAGGCCCGAAATTTCCTCCCGCAACGTCTTGAGAAAATTCTCGCATTCCCGGAAACGGCTTTCCAGTTCCTCGGGGGTTTCGTCCGTCACCTGCCGGGCCCTTTCCTCCGTCAGCTTTCTTTCCCGGTCCGTCCGCATGGCCGCCAGTGCCGTCCGGCGGTCTTCCAGATCCTTCTTCCCCGCAGAAAGGGCGTTCCGCTGCTCCGCTTCAAGCCGGGCTTCCAGAAAGTCCTCTTCTCCTTTAAAACCTGCCGCAGAAAGACCGGCGGTAAAAGCGGCCTCCGCCCTGTTCACTTCCGGCTGCCTCCGAAGAATGACCCTGTTCAGGGATTCCACCCGGGATTTCGCCCCGTCTGCCCGTTCTTTCAGCCCGTCCCGGAGGTCCCGGGCCTTCTTTTCGGCCTCCCCGGCGGCTTCCAGGGCATCCTTCAGACGGTGCTCCTCCCCGTCGGGATCCTTTTCGCCGTAGAGTTCCTTCCGCTCATCCAGAAGGCGGTCATACTCATTCAGAAGAGTTTCGAGGCGCTTTTTTTTCTCGTCAAGGGCGCTGGTCAGGGTTTCCAGGGTGCCGTCCAGCCATTTCAGGTCGCTTTCCAGAAGGCCGATTTTCTTTTCCATGTCCGTCTTCTCCCGGACCTTCTCCTGCCACGACTTCAGCCGTTCCCGCAGGGAGCCCGCCAGGGACAGCAGATCCCCCTCAGGAATTTCCGAAATGCCGAGGGGCTGCAGCCTTGTCTCAAGAAGACTTTGAAGACGCAGGCAGTCCCCCCGCAGTTTTTCCAGCCCTTCAGCGGAAAGCGCCAACGCCTTTTCCGCCGCCGTTTTGGCTGAATGGGCCGCCCCTTCGTCCTTTTCCCCGTCCGTCACCAGCTGACGGGCTGCCGCCTCGGCTTTCTCCAGCCTCAGCACGGCGGCTTCCCGCTCCTCCGCCTCGCCGATGAGTTTTTCAAGGACGGAGATCTTCACCTCCGTCTCGTCGCGCAAAGGAACGTTCCCCTCCGCAAAGGGGTGTTCCAGCGAACCGCAGAGAGGGCACGCCTTGCCGTCCTCGAGTCTCGCCCGGTAGTCCTCCAGCTCGGCAATCCTGGCCAGGAAGGCCATCTCCCGGAGCAGGGCTTCTTTTTCCGCCCGGTATTCCCGGAGCAAGCGGCCGTCCAGCAGGTGAGCAAGCGCTTCCTGCTCCCGTCTCAGTTCTTCCGATACTGCCTCCAGGTCCCCTCTGCCGGCACCGGTACGCTCCCGGCACTCTTCGAGTTTCGTTTTCGCCTGCCGAAGGGTGTCCGCCGCCCTCTCCAGGGCGGTCTCTCCATCGGCCATGTCCTTTTGGCGGAAAACCAGGGCGTTCACCTGTTCCTCAACTCCCGCCAGGCCGCCCGCCAGCCATTCATCCTGCCGGTGCTCCTCAAGCCAGCGTTCTGCGATTTTCAGCCGGTCCGCCTCACCGGCCAGAAGCTCCGATTTTTCATCCCGGCTTTCCCGGGCTTTTTCCAGGCTTCCGCCGTCCTGCCTGCATTCCTCATCCAGGTCCGAAAGGGCGTTCCGGCGGTCCGCAAGCCGCTGGTCGAGGGACCGGACCTTCGCGATCAGGGGCGCGGCACGGTTCAGTTCTTCCTTCGCCCGGATGGTCACCAGCTCCGCTTCGAGCAGAGCCTGGGCTCCCTCCCGGGCCCGGGATTCCAGTTCGGGGAGACTTTCCTGCTCTGTCTTCAGGGCTTCAGAATCGTCGGACTGCTGCTTCCGCAAGGCCTCGAGGGTGGCATGGGCGCCTTCAAGAGACGCAGCCCTCAGAGCCCGGTGGAGCCTTTCCAGGTGCGGTTCAAAGGCTGTCCATTCACCCTGCAGCTCAGTCTCTTCCTCCCTCAGGCCGGAGATCTCCTTTTCCAGCCCCTCCAGGGCCGTAAGCCAGTTCAAAGACTTTGCCGTTATCTCCAGCCTCCCGGCGGTCGCCTCTTCCTCCCGCACCTTCTCCGCCAGGTCCCGCCGGAGGGCTTCCTCCTCCTCCGGCTGCAGGACCGTGATCCCCGCCGTCTCCGCCTGAAGCAGGTTCAGCTTCTCCCGCTCGTCCCGGCGGCGTTCGTGGACCTCCATGGAGATGTGGCTGTAAATCTCCGTGCCCGTGATCTGCTCCAGGATGGGGGCCCTTTCGTCCGGGGCCGCCTGCAGGAAGGCGGCGAAGCCCCCCTGGGCCAGGAGCATGGACCGGGTGAACCGGTCGAAATCCATTCCGGTGGCTTCCTCGATCTGCCCGGCCACACCCCGGATCTTGGACTCGAAGAGGGTGCCCGTCTCGCCGTCGGCGATCTCGTGCTTCGGGGCCTGGAGTTCGCCGTCCGGCTTTTTCCGCGCCCGGCGCTGGCTCCAGTGGCACCGAAAGCACCCCGCTCCGGTCCGGAAGGTCACTTCGGCAAAGCACTCCCCCGTCTGGCGGGACATGATCTCGTTGCCGCTTTTCGTCACCCGGTTCAGCCGGGGGGTCCGGCCGTAGAGGGCCAAACAGACGGCGTCCAGGATGGTGGTCTTTCCGGAGCCGGTGGGCCCCGTGATGGCGAAGATGCCGTCGGACGCGAAGGCGGGGTGGGTCAGGTCGATCTCCCATTCCCCCACC
>JAPXRK010000107.1:0-5819 GCA_033813575.1 Synergistales bacterium | reverse complement strand
CCTATGCCACCTCCCAGGGGAACAACGATCTCCGTGACGCCATGAGCGGCTATTACAAAAACTTCAACATTCCCCTCGAGCGTGAGGACATCATCGTCACAAACGGCGGAAGCGAAGCTCTCATGTTCGCCTTTATGGCCATGTGCGATCCCGGGGACGAAGTTCTCATCCCGGAGCCATTCTACGCCAATTATAACGCCTTTGCCGGTTCAGTGAACGTGAAAGTACGCCCCATCACCACAAAAGCCGAAGAAGGGTTCCACCTTCCCCCGAGAGAGGAAATCGAAGCTCTCGTCACCCCCAGGACCAAGGCGATTCTCGTGGCAAATCCCGGCAATCCCACCGGAACCATCTACACAAGAGACGAAATGGATATGCTGGCTTCCCTGGCCCTGAAGCACGAACTTTTCATCGTCGCCGACGAAGTGTACAGGGAGTTCGTCTACGACGGGCTGCAGTACACGAGCTTCGGCCATCTCCCCGAGATCGCCGACAGGGTCATCATCGTCGACTCCGTGTCCAAGCGATACAGCGCCTGCGGCGCCCGCATCGGCTGCATCGCATGCCGGAACAGGGACTTCATGGCCCAGGTTCTGAAGATCGCCCAGGGAAGGCTGTGCGTCCCCACCCTCGAGCAGGTCGGCGCTACCGCGCTGTACAGCACGCCAAAATCCTACCTCGAGGAAGTCAACAAGGAGTACCAGTCAAGGCGGAACACCCTGTACAAGGCGCTGAAGGAGATGCCCGGAGTGGTGTGCGCCGAGCCCAAGGGAGCCTTCTATGTGATGGTGAAGCTGCCTGTGGACGATGCCGAGAAGTTCATCATCTGGATGCTCCAGAACTTCGACGTGAACGGGGAGACAGTAATGGCCTCGGCCGGAGAGGGCTTTTACGCCACCCCGGGTCTCGGGAAGCAGGAATTCCGGCTTGCCTATGTTCTGAAAAACGAGGACCTCGTCAAGGCGATGAATATCCTGAAGGTCGCCCTCGAAGCCTATCCCGGCCGTATCGAACCTGCGGTCGCCCGCTGATCGAGCCGCCTCTTCCAGAACTGCCCCTCCCCGTTTGTCGGGGAGGGCTTTTTTATGGTAGCATTCCGGAAGTAAAAAATGTTCCGTCGCTGTACTGACGATCTACGGGAAAGAGGGAATGAAACATGCTCCAAGTCAAGGAAGCCATGCCGAAGGACGTAGGCCGGTGCATCGCCCGGATGGCGCCGGAGGATATTCGCGATCTGAAGCTGTCGGAAGGCCAGATCATCGAAATAGAAGGGAAGAAGGTCACTGCGGCACGGCTTCTTTCGTGTGATTCCGAGATGTCCGAGGGAGGGGGGCGGGGTTTCCTCCAGATCGACGGCATCACAAGGGATAACGCCCAGGTCGGCATCGACGACAAGGTCACCGTCAGGAAGGCCGATCACCATTTCGCGGGAAGCATCACCCTCAGGCCGCTCACGTCCACCGCCCTTCTGGAAAAAGAGCGGGACGCCGTGTATATCCGTTCCCTCCTCGAGGGGATGGCCGTCAGAAAGGACGATCGGGTGCGGACCAACCTCTTCGGCACGAGAATCTGCGACTTCAGTGTCATGGACACTACCCCGGACGGAACGGTCATCATCAGCAAGTCCACCTACGTGAACGTGGAAAAACAGCCCGAAATCGAGAAGAAAGCCAGGATTTCCTACGAGGACATCGGCGGCCTCGGCCCCCAGATCCAGCGGATCCGCGAGATGATCGAGCTTCCCCTCCGTTTTCCCCAGGTTTTCGACCGGCTTGGGGTCCAGCCTCCCAAGGGTGTGCTTCTCTACGGGCCCCCGGGAACGGGAAAGACGGTGATCGCCAGGGCTGTGGCCGCCGAGACCGATGTTTACTTCACCCATATCTCCGGGCCGGAGGTCATCGGGAAATTCTACGGCGAGAGCGAAGAGAGGCTGCGGAACGTCTTCGAGGACGCCCAGGCCCATGCTCCCTCCATCATCTTCATCGACGAGATCGACGCCATAGCACCCAAGCGGGAGGACATGGGCGGGGAGAAGCAGGTGGAACGGCGGGTCGTGGCCCAGCTCCTGGCCCTCATGGACGGCCTGGAGTCCAGGGGACAGATCGTGGTCATCGGGGCGACGAATATCCCCAACACTCTCGACCCGGCGCTCCGCAGGCCGGGACGGTTCGACCGGGAAATCTCCATCCCCATTCCCGACAGGAAGGGACGGCACGAAATCCTGACCATCCACACCCGGGGAATGCCCCTGGCGGCAGACGTGGATCTCAAGAAAGTGGCGGAAATGACCCACGGCTACGTGGGAGCCGACCTGGAAGCCCTTGCAAAGGAGGCAGCCATGGCAAGCCTCAGGGAACTGCTTCCTGAGATCGACATGGAGATGGAGGACATACCCTACGACCGCCTTCTTGCCATGGACGTGCGCATGGACCATTTTCTCGAGGCCTTCAAGGAAGTGGAGCCATCGGCCATACGGGAAGTCTTCGTGGAGGTTCCCGATGTTTCGTGGAGAGATATCGGAGGGTTGGAGGAGATAAAGGAAGAGCTTCGTGACGCGGTCCAGTGGCCTCTGCAGCACGGTGACGTTTTCGAGAAATTTGACATTACGCCGCCCAAGGGAATCATGCTTCACGGCGTCTCCGGAACGGGGAAAACCCTTCTGGCCAAGGCCCTGGCCCGGGAAAGCGGAGTGAATTTCATTTCCGTGAAGGGGCCCTCGCTCATGTCCAAATACGTTGGGGAAAGCGAGAGGGCCATCCGGGACGTTTTCAGGACTGCAAAACAGGCTTCGCCCTCCATCCTGTATTTTGACGAGATCGAGTCCCTGGTGCCGGTGCGGGGTAAAGAGAGCGGCAGCGGCGCAGGCTTCACCGAGCGGGTGATAAGCCAATTTCTCGCGGAAATGAGCGGTATCGAGGAGCTCAAGGGAGTGGTGATCCTGGCAACGACGAACCGCCTTGACCTTGTGGATCCTTCGCTGCTATCGGGCGGCCGGTTCGACCTGATTCTCGAACTTCCCCGCCCTGATGCCCAGGCCAGGGAGAAAATCTTTGAAATACACCTGCGAAAAAAACCCCTGTCTTCCGAGGTCCGCATCGAAACCCTGGCCCGGCTCACAGACGGCAGAACGGGAGGCGATATCGCCTTCGTCTGCAGGAAAGCCGCCATGCTCGCCGTGAGAGACCACCTGAAAACAGGAGGGGACGGAGAACTCCTCATGGAGTGGCACCATTTCGAGTCGGCCCTGAAAGAACTCAAGGAGCTGCCGGCAGTCTGCAGGCCGAACGAAGGAACCAAGTAGGCGCACCAAGGAAGGGGCCCCGTTCCTGCCGGACGGGGCCCCTCAGGTTTTATTTCCCTCCGTCGTCCAGAAGAAGGGGAGCCTCGTTTTCCCCGTCCTCCGGTTCGGGACCATCGGCGGGCGTTTCCGGTCCATCCTCCGGGACATCGGCCGGGGCTCCCGGAGCCTCACCTTCCGCCTTGGGAACACCGTACAGAGCCCTGTAAATGTGAAGGTTAGCCATCACTTTCCTGACATAGTCGTTGGTTTCCTCAAAGCGGACCGATTCTATCCATTCGTCCAGGGGAACGTCCTTCCTTCCGGCGAGCCAGCGCCGGGCCGAGCCGCCTCCTCCGTTATACGCGGCCACAGCCTGCTCCACATTCCCGAAGGATTTCAGGAGGCGGGCGATGTGGGCCGTTCCGAGAATGATGTTCTGTCCGGCGTTGTAGATATTGTAATTCTTCATTTTCAGGGCTTTCGCTTCGCTCCGTGCCGTGGCCGGCATGAGCTGCATGAGCCCGGCGGCGCCCACCCAGCTTGTGGCATTGGGGTTGAAGGCGCTTTCCTGCCGCATGATGGCCCAGACAAGGTTTTCCTCAACCTTGAACCGCTCCGCCGTTTTTTTCACCTCGTCCAAAAAGGGCCGGGGATAGAGAAACTCCATTCCCTTCCTGAAGAAGGACGGTCCCCGGGTGAGCTCTCCGGCTATGCGGCCCGCCGCTGAATAGGCCGCCAGATGGTCGCCGCTCCACTCCGCCAGACGGGCGGCATGGAAGAGGGATTTGGCGTCCCCCAGGGCAAGGAGATTCCACCGCGCATAGGTGATGAATCCCCACCGTTCAAGTTCCGAGGGTTTGTCCCGGACAAGGGACAGGGGAACCTCGGGGACGATGGACAGCTTGTCCCCGCCGCTGAGAAAAGCATAGATGGAAAGGGGATGGTTCTTCCGTATTTTTTCAAGAACAGCCGTCTTCTTTTTCGGCAGTTCCAGCCGACCGTATCCCCTGGCGATCCAGTAGAGAACCCTTGGGCGCCAGTTTCCGTCCATCCCGGAGGCAATGCTCTTTTCCCAAACCTGCACCGCTTCCTTGATGTCGCCCCTGTTCCACCGGTCCCATCCCCTGTTGTAGAGTATCCTGGTGGTGAAGGCTGAATCCGGTATGAGAGCGATAACCTTTTCCTCCAGTTCACGCTTTTCTTTTCCTGAAGCGTGGGTCGAGAGGGAATACAGGGCCCTCGCCTTTATTGCCCCCTGCCGGGAGGCGGCGACTTCCCGGAGCACCCGGAGGGCCCGGTCTTTCTGGGCTCTCCCTGCGAGGATGGATATTCTCCGTATGGAGGACTCGGCATAGGTGGTGCCCTTCCGTGCCAGGTAACTCCAGAGCTCAAGGGATTCACCGTATTTTTTCTGGCTGTAGAGGGAAAAAGCCCGGTAGTACCTCGCCTTTCTTCCGTTGCGGGACGCGAGCGGAACCGCCTTGAGGAGGGGTACCGCTTTCCCGTGCTGTCCCCTGAGGTAGGCTGCATAGCCTAGGGCGAAATTCACATCGGTCTTCCATGGCTTCGGCAGGGCTTCAAGCACCTTCAGGGCGGCGCTATTTCTCGGGTGGATGCCGAGAAGGTTCAGGGCATAGGCAGTCTTGTCCCCAGGAAGGTCCAGGAGAAGCGTCAGGGCGGTCGACTGCTGGGCGGTGTTTTCGGCAAGACTGTACATTCGCTGAAGATGTTTTTTTCTTCCTGCGGTGTCTTCTTCACCGGTGAGGCGGTACAGGGCATAGGCGACGTAATAGGCAATGTCGGCCGGTGCCGAGGGAAGAAACTTGGCGGCGACCTTCCTTGCCTCGTCCTTTCGGCCCGTTCTCTCCAGCCCGAGGATGGTCATGAGGGTACCGTAGGGCTTAACGGATTCCGGCCAGTGTGGGGCTGTTTTTTGAAGAAGTTCCAGAGACTCGGCCCATTTTCCGCGAAGCCAGAGAGAGTTTGCCGCAAGAGAAAGCTCTCTCGGGGAGAGTTCTCCGTTTTTTTGCGCCAGCAGGGCGTCCACTCCGCGCCAGTCCCTGGCGGCAAAAAAATCGTCCATGCCTGAAGAGGCCCCTCCGGCCGGGAAAGCAAGGACGAAGAAGGCGATGGATAAAACGAAGAGGACAACTGGTGCTTTCGACATTCTGAGCACGGGCATCCCTCCTTTCACATTTTTTTGGGGATTATAGGAGAACGGCGGGAAGAAATCTCCGGTAAAATTCCCTAATCAGAGGCAAACTGCATTGCGTCCCTTTCTCTTGGCCCGGTAAAGAGCCTGGTCCGCTCCCATGAGCATTTCATCGGGGCCGCTGGAGGATGGGTTCCATTCACAAACGCCGATACTGGCGGTCACGGTAAAGGGAGTGCCGCTCCCCTGCTGCGGCGCAGGGAAAAAGGGCTTTTTTTCTATCACGGAGCAGACCCTTTCGCAGATCCTGAGGGCATCGTCGCTCTTCAGGCCAGGAAAAACAAGAAGGAACTCCTCCCCGCCGTACCGGCCCACCTGGTCGTAGAT
>JAPXRK010000106.1:0-5845 GCA_033813575.1 Synergistales bacterium | reverse complement strand
ATTACGGACAATGATTCTGTCGGTGTATGTGGTATCTATTATAAGGTTTCCACCAGAAAATTGTAACTGGTGAAGAATCTGAGAGACGGCGGAGGATATTTCTTTCCACCGTGCCTGGTCTCCCCGGACGAGGATCTGCACGGTCCTATCCCTGATATTCAGATTCAGCCTAAGGAGGTAGTTCCCTTCCCTTCTGGAAATTTCCACTTCACGAGTATGAGGCATCCAGCCGCTTGTTTCAAGACCACTGACCCATTCTGAAAAGAAGGTGACAGGAAATACGCTGTTCATTACCACGATTCCTTCCCCCGGTATGCCTGCCGGTGACGGGAGGGTATCGGAAAGAAGAAAAGGCGGCGTGGAAGGGGGCCGGATTCCAGTAAACCGTGCGTTGAGGGGATGGCCGGATTCCCATATGCGCCCGTCACGGGTGAGAAAGAATTCTGTCTTCTTCCACCGCAGCGTGAGCCAGGGCTGTAAAGGTTCGAGATCGATAAAGAAAGCCGAAAAATTCTCCCGTCTCAGAGAAAAGAGAAGAGGAGATTCAGACTCGATTTTTTTCTTCAGATCCGCCGACCTGAAAAGAAAGACCGGCCAGTAACGCAATTCTGCGGGTCCAAGATTCTTCCAGAAAAGCGCTTCTGCCTCGGGATCCCCTGTCCGAACCGATACTCTGTCAAGGCTCAGAAACTGGGTATACCCCTCATAGGAGAGGGTTGAGCCGAGGAACAGGGAACACGCAAGAAGAAAAAAAAGGAATTTTCCCATGAAATCGCTATCCCGGCAACGGAGGTAAACGGCCGGCACCTGAAGGCCGTCCGGCATCCCCTTTCAGGCCGATCAGGCGTGGACAACCTCCGCTCTCGCCTTCTCAATGAACATTTCACCAACGTTGGAAATATCTCCGGCACCTATTGTCAGCACGATATCCCCCGGCAGGCATTGCTTCTCGAGCTCGGAGGCCGCTTCTTCAAGAGAGCCGCACAAAATGCTCTTCGAGTTTCCGTTTCCGTTCAGAAGAGCATCGATAAGACCGGAGGAAACCCCTTCGATCGGCTCTTCGTCCGCCTGGTACACGGGGAGCAGCACAACCGAGTCCGCCGATGAAAGAACGGCTGCAAAATCCCTGTACAGGGCAAGCGTCCGGGTGAACCTGTGAGGCTGGAAAGCGACGAGAAGCCGTTTTTCCGGAAACATTCTGTCGATGGCGCTCAGGGTCGCCGCGATCTCCCTGGGGTGGTGCCCGTAATCGTCATAGACCTCGACACCGTTGATCTGCCCCAGGTGCTGAAGTCGCCTTTTGGCGCCCTTGAATTCTTTCAGGGTCTTTTTGATCATGGTGAAGGGGATCCTCAGGGTGTGGGCTACGGCACAGGCGGCCAGGGCATTGAGAATATTGTGGTCCCCGGAAACTGAGAGCTCCATGTCGTCAATGTGAACGCCTTCGTGGGCAATGGAGAAACTGACTCCGCCTCCGTGATTGTGTTTTACGTTGAAGGCTCCCCAGGTCCATCCCATTCCCCAGCCGTAGGTTACCGCTTCCCTCGGAAGCGGCCCGGCCGCCAGGATTTTTCCGAGACCTGCGTCTTCTCCGCAGAGCACAAGAAGACCACCGTCCTTCGGGTTGGATGTAAAACGGGTGAAGGCCTCGAGAACGCTTTCAAAGGTAGGGTAATGATTGACATGGTCCCAATCGGCATTGGTGACTACGGCAATGTCGGGATGAAACTTTTCGAAGGAGCCGTCGCTTTCGTCGAGTTCCGCAACCATGTAGGGACCGTCACCGAGTTTTGCGTTTACGCCGATGTCGCAGAGTTCCCCCCCTATGGCGAGAGTCGGGTGAAGTCCCGCCTGTTCCAGGATGAGAGCGATCATGGAGGATGTGGTCGTTTTCCCGTGAGTTCCGGCAACACCAATGCCGAACCGGGAGTCGAAAATCCAGCTCAGGACCTCTCCCCTTTTCGCCACGGCAATTCCGCGCTCCTTTGCCGCAACTATCTCTTCATTTTCCTCGGGGATGGCGCTGCTGTACACAAGAAGCTCAGGAAGGAATTTATCCATGTGGGCCTTTCCATGCCCGAGAACGACGGCGATTTCTTCTTTCAGTACCTTGTCGATATAGGAGGTGTGGCTCATGTCGCAGCCGCTGACCTCATAGCCAAGTTCTGCGAGAAGAAGAGCAAGTCCGCTCATCCCTGCGCCACCGATGCCCATAAGATGAATCCGGCGTATACCCTTCAAGCTTGCGATGTAATTATCCAAGATTCGTAATCTCCCTTCCAATACTGGACGAGATCAGCCGCCATAAACGTTCAGACTCATCTCCCTCCGAAAATTCTTTCCTGACGGTTCGTGCCTTTCGAAGGACGCGCAGTATCTTTTCTTTTAAGAACTCCAGAGGTTCGTCTTCTCTCCAGATTTCTCCGGAGGCAATTTTTTCAAAACATTCGGCGTTTCTTTGCTGGTGGTTGTCTGCAGCCTGCTTCCAGGGAACAACAACTGCAGGGATTCCCCAAAACATCAGCTCGGAAAGCGTCGATGCCCCTCCCCGAGCTACGGCTCCGTCAATGACGGAAAAAAAGTCGGTCATGTCCCACTGTTTCTCGACAAAAATCACGTTTTCCGGGTGATCCCCGGGAAAAAGAGCGGATTGAAGCTGCTGCGATGCTCCAAGAAAAAGAAAGGTATGTTTTTGTAATACCTTGTCTCTTACCACACAACTCAATAATTGTATCAGCCGTTCGCTCATAAGTGAACCGCCCAAAACTCCGATAATGGTGTTTTCGGGGAAATTTCGGCCCGTTCCGAGTCTCAGCCAGGCATTCCCGGGATCCCTGGCTGAAAAAGAGCGCACAGGGACTCCGGTGTGAACGAATGTGCCTGGAGTGAAAGGATGGCATTCGCTCCAGCCCGTGGCAATTCTCTTCTTCAGCCTGAAAGCCAGGCGTGTCACTTTTCCGGCCGCGGCGTTCTGTTCATGGACGATGACAGGCACTCCCCCAAGATGACATGCGAGCAGCGGCACAAAGGAAACGTACCCGCCGAAAAGAAGACAGCAATCGCATTCCTCCTTTCGTAAATAGGCCCTGAAGGATAAGAACGAGGAAAGGGTTTCCTTCCACCTGACAAGCCGGAGGCCGATACCCGGTGTACCGAATGGAGAACCTGAAAGAGGCAGGCAGAGGGGGACGATTCCTCGGGAGGCATAAATTTCTTTTTCCAGCAGACGGGATCCGCAGACGAAGGAGAGGGAGACATCGGCCCCGGAGGCAAGAAGCCATTCCGCGAAGGCGAGAGCGGGGAAAATATGTCCTCCGGTTCCACCAGCGACGATGCAGATCTTCGTCATGGCAGGGACGCCTCCCTGCAGACCCGCATCAGGAGCCCGATTTTTGCCCACATGAAGAGGAGGGAGCTTCCTCCGTAGCTGATGAAGGGAAGAGGAATCCCTGTAAGGGGCATGAGTTTGAGAACCCCCCCGAGATTTATGAACAGCGGAATGAGCACCGAGACCGTAAGGGCCCAGATAAGGGTGGCCCTGAATCCCTCGGCGTTTTTGTAGGCTGAGCAGGCCCGCATCGTCCATAACAGGAAAAAGAAGAGGATAAAGAAAGTGCCGATAAAGCCAAACTCTTCTCCCACAGTGGCGAAAATATAGTCTGTATGGGCTGCGGGAAGGTAATTCAGTTTCTGAAGCCCCTTCCCCACTCCTACGCCGAAGAGGCCGCCGTTGGAGAAGGCGACCAGTCCCTGGATAACCTGGAATCCGCTGTCCATGGGCTGTTCCCATGGATCGAGAAAAGCGATGTATCTCCGGAGGCGGTACCCTTCCCTGATGATGAACATGAAAAAAAACGGAAATCCTGCGGCGCCGGCGATGAAGGGCCAGCTCCACCCCCTGGACTGGACATGAATTGCCATGGACAAAGTAAAAATAAGGATGGTTCCCCCCATGTTCGGCTGGAAGAGAAGGGGAATCACGGAAAGAAAGAGGACAGGGACCGTAATGGTGAGAAACGCCGATAGTCCTCTTTTTTCAGAAGTGGCCAATAGCCTTGAAAGGTGCACCGCAAGGGCCAGGTTCAGAAATTCAATGGGCTGGAAGCGAAGCCCTGCGAAACCTATCCATCGCCTGGCACCGCCCGCCTTGACGCCTATGCCGGGGATAAGAGTCAGAACGAGGAGGACGAGGGAAAAAAACCAGATTGCCCCGCTGGATTTTTTCCAGAAAGAAAGGGGGATCATGTACATGACCAGCATTCCCGCGATTCCGACCAGGAGCCAGTGGACCTGTTTCATCCCGAGGGTGAACGGGGAGCCGTATTCTTCAAGGGAAGTATGGGACGTCAGGGAAAAAATCATGAGTATGCCGAAAATAGCCAGCAGAAGAGGGATGATCCAGAGGAAAGGATCCGCCTGGGGCCGGACGGCTGGAGTTTCTCTGGAAAGCAGGGCTTCATCTCTCATGAATTTTCCTCCAGGGAAAGAACGATATTCCTGAAGTGTTCTCCTCTCTTTTTGTAGTTCGGGTACATGTCCCAACTGGTACACGCAGGAGAAAGAAGGACTACACCTTTTCCGGCAAGGGCTGAAGCGGCCTTTCTCACGGCATCTTCCATTCCCTCCGCTTCAATGATCGCACCGTACCCGGCTTCCCTGAGAGCGCGGACGATTTTTTCCCGTTCCTCCCCCATCACAACTGCCGCGGCGGCTTCTCTTCGTACCGTTTCAGCAAGGGGCGCATAATCTTCACCTTTTCCCTGCCCCCCCAGGATAATCGCCTTCGGTCCCTCAATGGAGGTCAGGGCGGTACACGTGGAAGCAACATTTGTTCCCTTGGAGTCGTCGATGAAGAGAATGCCGCCGATTTCTGCGACCTTCTCGCACCTGTGGGGAAGCCCCTTGAATCCCGAAAAGAGAGAAGCAGCGCCGACTTTCTCTCCAAGAAGATGAATCACGCCTGCCGCCATGGAGCCGTTTTCGATGTTGTGCCTTCCGATGAGAGGGAGATCATCAAAATCGAATAGCTTCTCTTCGTCCTTCCCGGTTCGAATGTACACGGACCGGCTGTTTTCGTCGGCGAGGATTGCTTTTTCGCACCGGCCGGAAAACTCCCCTTTCCACGAGAAACACACAAGGCGTTCATCCTCGGATGCGGCGCCGAGCGCAGCCCGGTCTCTCTCCTGGATAACCGCTAGCCCGCTCTCTCCCAGGGTGGTGATGATCCTGGCCTTTGCCCGGACATATTCGTCGTAGCTGCCATGCCAGTCTATATGGTCGGGAGCCAGGTTGGTCACGACCGCCACACTGCAGGACAGGCAGGAATTCCAGTGGAGCTGGAAACTGCTCAGTTCCACCACGATAAAATCCCACACCCTGAGAGCGGAGTCTGCGAGCGAGGTACCGATGTTTCCGGCCACAGAAACAGCAAACCCTTTTCGGGTGAGCATATGGCCGAGGAGGGCCGTGGTGGTGCTTTTCCCGTTGCTTCCCGTTACGCCGATGATCCGGCCCCGGAGAAACGGGGCAAGAAAGTCAAGTTCTCCCGTAACGGGTATTCTCCTTTTCAGGGCTTCCACAACCACGGGAGCTGAAGGGGGAATTCCCGAACCTGCCACGACCAGGTCGGCTTCACAGGCCCGGCCCGAATGGCCGTCTTCCTCCCATGCAATGCCCTTTTCCCTGAACATGGCCCGCGCATCTTCATCCAGATGTTTTCTCTCCGTGACGAAAACCGACGCACCCAGTCTGGCGGCAAGAAAGGCAAGGCCTTTGCCGCTGACTCCGGATCCTATGATGGTGATTCTTTTTCCCTGAAGATCATTCGCTGATTCCATGGCTATCC
>JAPXRK010000105.1:0-5847 GCA_033813575.1 Synergistales bacterium | reverse complement strand
GAACAGATCCAGCCCCTTCTCGACCTGAGAAAATTTATCTTCCCACTGAAGCTTCACTCCATCGAATACGACGAGGACTGCCTGACGATCACGAGCCGGGTTCTTCCTGAAGCCTTTCAGGGCATTATGTATGAATACGAAGCAGGAAACGGAATTGCGGGAACAAAAGAAGGAAGAAAATAAAAAAAGATGGGGGAGCCGAATCGCTCCCCCGTTCCATTTATTTCGGCCCGTAGGCTCCGGCGAATCCCCGTATGCTGTTGCCGATGAACTCCCGCTCCCTGTCCCGGATGTCGGGCTCCATTTTCCTCCAGGCGGCGAGAAAGGGGTCCCGTTCCAGCAGTTCCATGAAGATCACCTCCTCGTCCTCGGGCGAGACACCCCTCCTGAACATTTCAACAACAGTGTCCCTCCAGAAAAGGATCTGGTCCCTGGCAAAGGAAAGCATTTCCTTTGCTCCTTCGGCCGCTCCGAAGTGGGAGTAGCAGATTCTTCTGCAGCCGAGAGGAATCAGCCGTTCAATGGACTCGAGGGTCACTTCGGGGAAGAAGCGGGGCGGCGTGGCAGGACGAAGGTAAGGAAAAGGCTCCTCTCCTTCCAGGAAAATTCCCGCCGCTTCCCCGGCGAAAAGGGTTTTTCCCATTTCGCCTTCGTCGAGAACAAAGCAGCGGTGATGGGAAGCATGGCCCGGGGTCTCGATGGCGGAGAATCCTGCCGGGAGAGCCTCATCCCCCAGAAGGGCTTCCCGGGGAAGGGCTTCCGGTTCACCGTAAAGGTACGCCGTTTCCCCGAGGGTATCCACGCTTCCCTTCCACAGGGCCGCAGGCTCGAGAAGGTGAGGGATTCCCTTCGGAGCCGCAGACACCGGAGCGCCGTATTCCCGAAAGGCGAGAGGCACCGCTCCGGCATGGTCAAGATGCACATGGGTCAGAAGAACGGCATCGACCCGCCCTCCCCCGTGCCGCTCAACGGCATCGCGGACAAGAGGCCAGGTGCTTCCCGGACCGGTATCGACAAGGTACGTCCTGTCTTTATCTTCATCCCTGACCAGCCAGGAGGAAATGAAGCGGCGAAAGCCCCGTTTGTTCACCTGAAGATCGATGTTCACAAATTTCATGACACCTGCTCCTATTCCGAAATGACGACTTTCATGCCGACAAAAACCCTCTTCTTCAGTTCTTCCAGTTCGTGGTTCCTCATCCGTACGCAGCCCTGGGTTATCATGGTGCCGATGGAGTTCGGGTCATGGGTGCCGTGGATTCCTATCCCCGACCATCCCGGCGTCTTCAACCGTATGAACCAGGGTCCGTAGGCTCCCCTCGTTGGTCCGTTCCCGTCGCCGAAGTCGTAGGTCCAGGACGAAGCCTTTTGAATCTGCTGGACAGAAAAGGTCCCGGTGGGGGTCCTGCTGTCGCCGACACGCTCCTTCTGTCCACCGTTCAAACCCACGGCCACCTTGTAGATACGCTCCACGTTTTTTCCCCGGTAAAGGTACATCCGGTAGTCCCCCTTGACGACATGGAGCCACAGCTGGTCTCCCCTCACTTTCCCAGGCACGGGAGGAGGCACCGGCTGTTGCGGCGCCGGGACAACCGCTGGGGTTCCGGAAGGCTCAGGCTGCTCAGGGTGCGGGGCCGCAACCTGGGCCGGACGGGGTTCCGCCGGCATTTCCGGGGGCGGGGCAGTCAGATCGCGGTAGAGGGTATAGCCGAGATAGCCCGTAAGAAAACCGATAACGACCAGAAGGACAAGACCTGCCAGCTTTGCCCAGAGGGGGAATTTTCGTTTTCCGTACAACATGGAGGAGCCTCCTTGCGGCGGTGAGTTCAAAGGCCGGAACAGAATTGATTCTACCATGGAACGTCTCCATGAAAGGAAGCAAAAGTATACGTAAATTCCCTGATTTTTCCTCTCCTTTCCCTATTGCATTTCTCTTCCCGAGGCCGTAAACTGCATCAGGTCCGAAAACAATTCATGAGGAGGTAGAGACGTGGAAAACGAGTTCCAGTTCGACCTTGAAAGGTATATTTCCAGGGAACGATTCGACCGCATCAAAAAGTTTGCGGGAAATAAGGAAACACCCTTTCTCGTAATTGACCTCGAAAAGGTCGAACAGAAGTACGATGAACTGATCAGCACCCTGCCCTTTGCAAAGATTTATTATGCCGTGAAGGCGAACCCCAACGAATCCGTCGTTCGGATGCTTGTTGCCAAGGGAAGCTGCTTCGATATAGCCTCGGTATACGAACTGGACCACATTCTGGCGCTCGGCGCCACACCTGACAGGGTCAGCTACGGCAACACCATAAAAAAAGCGAAGGATATAGCCTACGCCTATTCGAAGGGCGTGCGCCTCTTCGCTACGGACTCTGAAAGCGATCTGCAAAAAATCGCGAAGAACGCCCCCGGTTCAAGGGTCTTCTTCAGGATCCTCACCGACGGAAGCGGTGCCGACTGGCCCCTCTCCCGGAAGTTCGGAGCACATCCCGACACGATTTACAGGCTCATCCTCCAGACTCCGGAACTCGGCCTGGTTCCCTACGGCATTTCCTTCCACGTGGGATCCCAGCAGCGGGACATCGGCCAGTGGGATAATGCCATTTCCACATGCAAGTACCTTTTCGATGCCGCAAAGGCGGAAGGGATCGAGCTGAAAATGGTGAACCTCGGCGGCGGATTCCCGGCGAACTACATTTCTCCCACGAAGGAGACTTCCGTCTACGGAACGGAGATCATCCGGTTCCTCACGGAGGATTTCGGAGAAGACCTCCCGGAAATCCTTCTTGAACCGGGGCGGTTCATGGCCGGGGACGCCGGAATCCTCGTTACGGAAGTGGTTCTCATCTCCAGAAAGTCGGAGGCCAACCAGTACAGCTGGGTCTACCTCGACGCGGGAAAATTCGGGGGGCTTATCGAAACGCTCGACGAATCCATCAAGTACCCCATCTACTCGGAAAAGACGGGCCCCATCCAGGAGACGATCCTGGCAGGTCCCACCTGCGACAGCATGGACATTCTGTACGAAAATGAAAAGTACGCCCTCCCCGCTTCGCTGGCGGAAGGAGACCGGCTCTATTTCTTCACCACCGGAGCCTATACGCAGAGCTATTCCTCTGTCTGCTTCAACGGCTTCCCTCCGCTCCGCGCCTATGTGCTTGAAGATTGAAGCCGGACATTCTATACTTATACTAAACGATGATCAGCCAGCGGAGGGAACAGGTTGAACGACTTGTTCCCTCCGCTCTTTCAGAAGAAAGGAGAATTCCAATGGATACCCGCCGGAAACGCTTCAACGAACTCTGGGTCACCGAAGAACAGAGCCCCAACATGAAGCTGAGCCTTCGCGTATCAGACGTGCTTCTGAACGTGAAAAGCCCCTACCAGGACATCCTGCTCGTGGAAACAGGAGAATACGGCCGGATGATGATTCTCGACGGAGCCATCCAGATCACCGAACGGGACGAATTCTGCTATTCCGAGATGATGGCCCACGTGGCGCTCTCCTCTCACCCGGATCCCAGGAGAGTGCTCATCGTAGGCGGCGGCGACGGCGGCGTCCTGCGGGAAGTCCTCCGCCACAAAAACGTGGAAAGAGCAACTCTCATCGATATCGACGAGGAAGTGATCAACGCCTCGAAACGGTTCCTCCCGACCATCAGCGCTGCCCTTGAAGACCCCAGGGCAGACGTAAAAGCCATGGACGCCATGGTATTCATCAAGGCAGCGAAAGAAGAATTCGACGTCGCCATCGTGGACAGCACCGATCCCGTGGAATTTGCCGCGGGACTCTTCCAATCTCCCTTCTATCGTGACATCCAAAACGCACTGAAAAAGGACGGTATGGTGGTTGCCCAGACAGAATCGCCCTTTACTGACAGGAACGTTGTCCGGGACGCCTTCCGGGAGATGAGCTCCGTCTTCCCCATTGTCAGGATGTACTGGGGGGCCATGCCCACTTACCCCAGCGGAATGTGGACCTACACCGTGGGATCCAAGACAGCCGATCCATCGGCCCCGCTTCGACCTGCCCCCGTGGGAACGAGGTACTATACGTCCGATATCCACCGGGCGAGTTTTGTTCTTCCACCCTTTGTCATTGACTTGCTGAATTAAGCTGCTTAGTTTAGAATATATCAGTTTACCATTAACATTCAGGAGGGGAATTCAAAGAGATGAGAGTTTTGGTCGCCCTTGGAGGCAACGCCATTCTGCAGAGAGGCCAGAAGGGCACTGCAGCGGAACAGCGGGACAACGTACAGAAAACAGTTGACCAGATCGTCAAGATGATCCGGGCAGGCCACGAAGTTGTGGTCACCCACGGCAACGGCCCCCAGGTCGGTGCAATACTCATTCAGAACGAACTGGGAAGCGCTTCTGTTCCCGCCATGCCCATGGATGTCTGCGGAGCGGAAAGCCAGGGACTCATCGGGTACATGTTCTGCCAGAGTTTCCACAACACCCTTGCCCTTGAAGGCCTTTCCGGCCATGAACCCGCATGCGTCGTGACCCAGGTTGAGGTGGACCCTGCCGATCCCGCCTTCACCCATCCGACGAAGCCGGTGGGCCCCTTCTACACGGAAGAGGCGGCGAAGAAGCGAATGGCTGAAACCGGGGAGTCCTGGATCGACGACGCAGGCCGCGGCTGGAGAAGAGTCGTTCCCTCCC
This sequence comes from Synergistales bacterium, assembly GCA_033813575.1. GTDB lineage: Bacteria > Synergistota > Synergistia > Synergistales > Aminobacteriaceae > Aminivibrio. The sequence continues at coordinate 1,182 of JAPXRK010000105.1, read as the reverse complement.
CCGACCCCAAGTCAATCGTGGAAAAGGACGTCATAAACTCCCTGCTGGGGAAGGGGTTTACCGTCATCGCTTCCGGTGGCGGCGGCATTCCGGTCATCCGGAATACGGACGGCACCTACCAGGGGATCGAGGCGGTCATCGACAAGGACCTCGCCGGTGAAAGGCTCGCCGCAGCGGTGAAGGCCGACCTTCTGATGATCCTCACCGATGTGCCGAGGGTTGCCATCAACTACAACACGCCGAACCAGAAATGGCTGGAGAACCTAACGGTAACTGAAATGGAAACCCTTGAAAAGGAAGGGCATTTCAAGGCTGGATCCATGGGACCTAAGGTAAAGGCAGCCCTCCGTTTTGTCCGGAACGGAGGAAGCCGTGCCGTCATCGCGAGCCTTGAACAGGCTCTCGAGGCCCTGGAAGGCAAGGCGGGAACGCAGATTCTCAAGGACTGACCCTCTTTTTCCCCTGCTGTATACTGAAAACGGCCCCCTAAGGGGCCGTTTTTTCTGCTCTGCCCTTCCGGCGAAAGGAAGAAAAGAGTATCATTACTGTTCAGTGTCAACCTTTCCTCAAGGAGATGGATCATGAAAACCCTCGCCGTCATTCCCGCCAGATTCGCAAGCACCCGCCTCCCCGGCAAACCCCTTTTGCCGGTGAGAGGTGTTCCCCTGGTCGTCCGGGTACTCCGCAGGGTGGAAAGATGTTCTTCCGTGGACAGGATCATCGTCGCCGCGGACGATGAACGGGTTGCGGAAGCGGTACGCAGGGCGGGCGGAGAATGCTTGCTCACGCCTCCGGAACTGCCGAGCGGAGGGGACAGGGTGGCCTGGGTCGCCGAAAGAATCCCTTCCGATCTCGTCCTCAACGTCCAGGTCGATGATCCTCTCGTGGGACCTGACATGATAGATCCCCTGGCCGCGGCCATGGGTGATCCCGCCGTCATGCTCGCTCTCCTGTCAAAGCGGATCGACCGGGAGGAGGAAGTTTTTTCGCCGAACATCGTCAAGATGGTATTTGATACAGGCGGCAGGGCGCTCTACTTCAGCCGCTCCCCCATTCCCTGCCCGAGAAACGGAGACCCCGTCTATTACAAGCATATTGGTCCCTATTGCTGGCGGAGGGATTTCCTGCTCAAATTTTCCTCCTGGGAACAGACGCCCCTCGAGAGAACGGAAAGCCTGGAAA
>JAPXRK010000104.1:0-5885 GCA_033813575.1 Synergistales bacterium | reverse complement strand
ATCCTGGCCGATGAACTTGTCGGGGTGGTACTTGCCGAGAAGTTCCCGGTACCGTTTTTTGATCTCTCCGTCCGGGGCGGAGGGGGAACAGCCAAGGACGCTGTAGGGATCCCTCCGGTAGTTCCGGCCCGGACCGGCCGTTCCCTGCCCGGGTCCCCCCGGAGGCGGCCGGTCGTAGGCCCTTTGCCCCGCCTGGTAGGACCGGAACAGGTCCCGGGCCGCCCGGGAAAGGAGAAGAAAAAGAAGCAGGGGTGCCGCCTTCAGCAGCAGTCTCAGTATCAGGGACATGGGAACCTCCTTGGAATCGGCCGTCTCGGACTCATTTCGCCTCGAGGGAGAAGAACATTTCGTCGATCCGGCCGTCCTTCCTCAGGTTGAAAATGAAATCGCAGGAAACGTCCCGGTCGGAATAAACCATCGCCCGGGAACTGCTGCCGTTCGGCTGTCCAAGCAGTTCAGACACCCTGGAAAAGGGATCCCCCACGCGAATTCCCGGATCCGGGCCGAAGAGGTGATCCCCTCCTTTCACCACGGCCGCCACCAGCCGCTCCTTTCCCGGAACACCGGAAAAATCCAGGGAAAGCCCCGGCCACATCATGGTGAACACCGTTTTCCCGTCCACGGGCTGGGAAAGCCGGCCCACAGACCTGTGCCTCACAGCCCCCGGCTCGCCGAACCGGTCCTTCGCCTCCGCAGGGGAACTGCCGAAGCGCTGGAGGGTGGACTCAAGAAAAGACCGGAGGGAGGTAAAAACCGTCTCTTCCGACTGGATGGAGAACGGAGGCTGCGCCTCTCCCAAGCCGCCGAAAAGGTGAAGGAGATCGTCCGCCGACCCCGTTCCCAGGGGGAGCCCTCCTCCCGGGAGAGGTGGGGATTCCCAGGCGTTGACGTGAAAGACCCAGCCTCTCTTTTCTCGGTCCCCGGCTCCTGCGGGTTCGTACACGAAGCCCACCAGCCATTTTCCGTTTCCGAGAGAGTGGGCCATCCAGCCATATTCCTTCCTGACCCCCGTCCTGCCGAGTTCCCTGGATATCTCCTCCAGGACAGTACCTCCTCCGGAAAGAGCTTTCGCTTCCTTCACCCAGCGGGTTACCCTTTCCTTTTCGGAAACAGCCGGGGTGCTTCTCTCGAAGCGGTCGTCGATCAGGGCGGCGTAATGCTCTCCCATGGACCGGGTGACCCTCCTGGCCTCATCGCTCCCTGCGGGAACCTCGAAAAACCAGCCCTTGAAATTTCCCTTTTCGTCGAGATAGATGTAGGACACGAGGAAACCGCCCTGCAGGGTCCGGTCCACGAGCCACCCCTCGGTTTCTGCGGCGTTGGCCGCATCCTCGTAGGTATTGATGAATTCTTCGTTGCTCAGAAGGGGAGAGAGATCCCTGGAGCTTTTGGCGATCTCAAGCGCCCCGGACGGGCTGAGGCAGGGATAGGGATGAAAGAGGAGATACAGGACCGCCGCACACGCAAACAAAAGGGAAAGAGTCCCGGAAGTCCCTCTTCCGGAGCTCCCCGGTCCTTTCTCTTCTCCTTCCGCCGGAAGCCGCCCGGCGGTGCCGCCTCTGCCCGTGAAGGGGCTGAATGGGTGCCGCATTTCCCTTTTCCTCCCGTGGAATTCCCCCGCCCGCTGCCGGCCCCATAGGGGGCAGTTCCGGCAGGCGCATCTGCCTGCAACTTTATATTATAATACCTTTTCCCTGCGGCGGAGATTTCTCTCTTCCCGAAGGAGTGATACTATGGAGCCGAAAAGGAGGGGAAGCCCATGGACTCCGTCTCCATAGGAGGGTACATCCAGACGAGTTTTCTTGACTATCCGGGATCGGCGGCCGCGGTGGTCTTTTTGAAAGGCTGCCCCTTCCGCTGCCCGTTCTGCCACAACCCGGGGCTTGTCACACCGGGGACCGGGGACAATCCCTTCGAATGCTCCGAAATCATGAGTGACCTGGCGAGACGGAAGGACTTCCTCGACGGCGTCTGCGTCACCGGCGGCGAGCCGTCGGTCCAGGAGGGGCTCGTTTCCTTCCTCGGGGAGCTGCGTTCCCTCGGGCTGAAGATCAAGATCGACACCAACGGGGCCCGCCCCGATGTGCTGGAGGATATCCTTGCCCGGGGGCTGGCCGACTACGCGGCCATGGACATAAAGGCCCCCCGGGAAAAATATTCCCTCGCCTCGGGCTGGAACGGAGATCTTTCCCTTGTGGAAAGCAGCATCTCCCTCCTCCTCCGGTCGGACATCCCCTTCGAGTTCAGGACCACCCTGGTGCCGGGCATCCACGGCCTGGAGGACGCCCCGGGGATCGGCGACCTGATCCGGGGAGCCCCGCTGTACGTGCTGCAGCGTTTCCGCCCCGGAAACACCCTCGATCCAGCCTTCGCGGGAACGCCCCCCCTGCCGGCCTGGTTTGCGGAAGCCTTCAGGGAGCGGGTCCTCACCTTCGCGTCCGAGGTCAGAATCCGGGGATAGCCTGCAGGAGAAAACGGAGAATTTCCCGGATATCCTGCACCGTTTTGTGCCCCGGCGTTCCCTCGGCAAAGCTCCTGTTCCTGAGGAGATAGCTGGGATGAAAGAGCGGGCGGACCGTCAGGGGAATCCCCTCCCACAGGCAGGTATGGAACCTGCCCCGGAGAGTGGAGATTCCCTCCCTGGTGGAGAGGAATGCCCTTGTCGGCACATTGCCCACGGAAAGGAGAAGCCGGGGGCGGAGCCGGGCCACCTGGGCCTCCAGAATGGGCCTGCAGGCCGCCAGCTCTCCCTTCGCGGGAAGGCGGTTTTCGGGAGGACGGCACTTCACCATGTTGGTGACGAAGATCTTCTCCCTGGGCAGTCCCTCGCCCTCCAGGAGGGAGGTCAGGAGCTTTCCCGACCGGCCGGAGAAGGGGCGTCCCGTTTCGTCCTCCGTGGCGCCCGGGGCTTCGCCCACGAGCATCACCTCCGCCGTTTCCGGCCCCTCGCCGAAAACGATCCTGGAGCGCCGCTCCGAGAGGGGACATCCTGTACAGGCGGAGATTTTCCGCCGCAGATCTTCGAAGGGTTCCTGAAACATCAGCGTCATTCCTTTCTCTCTGCCGGGAGAGTTCGGCCCGCTTCCCTGCGATCTTCGCGGGAGCGATTGTATCAGGTCTTGTGCAAGGGGAGGATCCGCCATGGCATCCGACAGGAGGTTCGCCGTTTTCGACCTCGAAACCAACGGCTTTCGGGCCGCATCCGCCGTTTCCGCGTCCTCCATCGTCTTCACGGGAGACGGGCGGATCCTGGATTTTTTCAACCGGTTCTACTACCCCGAGGAACGCCCCGATCCCCGGACGGAATCGGTTCATGGGCTCACACCGGGCAGGATCGGCCATTTCCGCCGGGAAGAGGAGTACAGCCCCCATTTTCTGGAGGACTGGCAGAGCCTCGTCGCCTTCTGGGACGGCTGGAACCCCGAGGGGATCGTGGTCCACAACCTGTCTTTCGACATTTCCTTCCTCCCCCCCGAAGCGGTCCGGGGAAGGAAATGGTGGTGCTCCATGAGGGGGCTCACCGAATTCTGCCGGATTCCGGGAAGCCCGGAACGGGGGGGCCGCTGGAAATGGCCGAGGCTCGGGGAGGCTTCCGCCCGGGTGAAGGGGGACCTCGCTCCCACGGCCGTCACGGAGACGGCAGAGGAGCTGTTGGGGCCTCCCCTGGCCCACTTCGGCCTCAGCGACTGTTTCGAGCTCTACGGCATCTTCTGCCGGGTGTGGAACACCCTGCCGGAGCAGGTCAGCTTCCGGACCGCATCCACATCGTTTCTTCCTCCCAGGAGGCAGCCCTATCCGCTGCCTTCTCCCCTGAGGGACCGGTTCACGGCCGAACGGCTGGCCTACGCCGCCAGGCTCGCCGCGGCATCAGGGCGGAGGGAGCGGGAGGAAAGGCTCCTGGAGCTCGCCTGACGGAACAGCCAAAACCTGCCGGTGCGGGGGAACCGCCGGGCGGCTCTCCCGCACCGTTTCGTACGGCGCGGAATGAGTGAATGGACCGGATTTCAGGCCTGGGCGCCTTCAACCACGAACTTCTTCCCCACGCACAGGGGGGAGAAGGCCGTCCCGAAGGCCTGGAAGAGCTTGACCTGCATGGGGAATCCCGTGCAGTGCCCGGCGGCGATCCACTTCGGCCCGATCTCCCGGATACCCTCCAGTGTCTTCTCCATCTTCTCCTCGGAGCCGTTGACAAGATGAAGCCCGCCCACGACGCCTTCCACAGGTTCATCGGGGTACAGCTCCCGGACCCTTTTGAGGATATTCACGATCCCCGAGTGGCTGCAGCCCGCCACTACCACCACTCCCTTTCCCTTCACGAGTGCAATGATGCCCATGTCGTCGGGAAGGGAGTCGGGGGCCACCCTGCCGTCCTCGAGGGTGAGGAAAGCCTTTCCGGGACCTTCATAGCCGGTCACCCGGGGAATCTGCCCCGTGGTGGCAAGGCCTTCGGCCAGGGGAAAGGGGTCGGCGGAGAGAAACAGCCTGCCCCCGGCCTTCTCGATGGCTTCCCGCTCGTCTCCGGTCTGGATGCCCTTGGAGGAGAGAACGGGCTCCGCCTTGAAATGGGGACGGAACAGGGCCGGGTGGGCCACCACGGGGAAATTGGCCTTTCCTGTGGAGGCGACGAACTTCGCCACCCCTCCGGTATGGTCGTAATGGCAGTGGGAGAGGACGAGGAAATCGATGGATTCGGGGCGGATCCCGAGGCCCTTCATGTTGTGGGAGAGCACTTCTGAACTCTGGCCCACGTCCAGGAGCCCCCGGACGACTGTGCCGTTCTTCTTTCCGGTCAGAAGGAAGGACAGGCCGTGTTCGGCCACGAAGGGACCGTGCATGGGCACGGAATCCTCCACCAGCGTGAGGATTTCAAGGGAATCAAGCATTTTTTGCACCACCTCCGTTGCAGGATATTTTGTATAATGAAGCCTGCCGGCCTTTCTGGCAAGAGGCTTTTTGAGAGGAGAGAATCCCATGTACTACATCGAGGGGCAGAGCCACGACCCGGCATTCAACCTGGCCATGGAGGAGCATCTCTACCGGACCGTGGACGGGGGACACCCCGGGTACTTCCTGCTCTGGCAGAATGCCCCCTCCATCATCGTGGGGCGCTTCCAGAACACCGCCCAGGAGGTGAACCGGGCATTCGTGGAGGAACGGGGAATCCGCGTGGTCCGGAGGATCTCCGGCGGAGGGGCGGTCTACCACGACCTGGGAAACCTGAATTACACCTTCATCGTGCCCAACGACGAGGGCACCCCCTTCGACTTCGCCCGGCACGCCATGCCGGTGGTTCGGGCCCTGGAAAAGCTCGGTGTAAAAGCCGAGTTCAACAGCAGGAACGACCTGGCCATCGACGGGCGGAAGTTTTCGGGGAGCGCCCAGCACATGGACAAACGGCGGCTCCTCCACCACGGGACCCTCCTCTTCGACTCGGACCTTTCCGTTCTCGGCCGGGCCCTCGCAGTGGACGAGGAGAAGTTCACCTCCAAGGGCTTCAAGTCCGTGAGGAGCAGGGTGACGAATATCCTCCCCCATCTCCCCGTACAGCTCTCCATGGCGGAGTTCATCGCCGCCCTCCGGGGCTCCCTGTCGGGGACGGAACAGCGCCCCCTCTCTCCTGAAGAGGCCAGGGCCATAGAAAAGCTCAGGGATACGAAGTACGCCACCTGGGAATGGAACTGGGGCGAGTCCCCGGAGTACACCGAGAGGAAGGTCCGCCGCTTCCCCTGGGGGAAGGTGGAGGCCCTGCTGAACGTGAAGAACGGCTCCATCGCCGGGGTGAGGTTCTTCGGCGACTTTTTCGGGGTGGAAAACCGGGATGAGCTGGAAGCACTTCTGGCAGGCTGCCCGTTCCGGAAAGAGGATCTCCGGGAACGCCTTTCTGA
>JAPXRK010000103.1:0-5904 GCA_033813575.1 Synergistales bacterium | reverse complement strand
CTCCTCTGGGCGGTGTCCATCGTCGTCGGGTATGTCCTGGCATCGCTGAGCTGAAACTGATTCCGGCACGGCAGTGAGGGGAAGAGCATGAGAAAGGGCATTCTTCCGGGGAGGTACCTGTTCCGGAGAGGAAAGAACACAGCCCGGAACAGGGCCCGGAACAGGGCCCGGAACACAGCCTGCAGGGGATCGCGGGCCCGTGCGGAACGGCTCGCCCTGTATGAACGTCTCGTGAAGGAAATTGTCTCCCTGGACTCCGTTGCAGCCGGGGATATTTTCCGTTTTGAATCGGATCTTTCGGAGCTTCTGGGCAGGAATCTTGGTATCGTCAGGGTTTCCGTCCTCCTGGCCGGGAAGGAGGCTCCCCCGGAGCTGAAGGAGCAGGAAAAAGAACGAAGCGGCCTTCCGGCTTCCGCCCTGCAATTCCCCATAGTCTTCGGGGACAGGAATTTCGGATGCCTCCTGCTGGAATGCCGGGACGGGGATTCCCCATGGACGGCGGAGGACGCCCTTTTCTTCGGTGAAATAGCAGGAAAGACCGGCATGGTCCTCCTGAACAGGGAGCGGCTCGATGCCCTCGAGAAGCTGAAAGAGAGCGAACTGTTCCTGAAAAAGGCCCAGGAGGTGGCACGGACAGGCCACTGGCGCATCGACATCCCAGGGAACAGGATTTTGTGGTCCGAGGAAACCTACAGGATTTTCGGCCTCCCTTCCGGAAGCCCCGTCACTCTCGAGACGTTTTCTTCCATGGTGCATCCCTCAGACAGGACGACCGTGGAGGAGAGCTGGGAAAGAGCCCTCCGGGGAGAGCCCTATTTCCTCCGCCACAGGATCCTCTGCGGAGATGAGATCCGGTGGGTGGAGGAGCGGGCGGAGGTGGAGTTCGACAGGGGCGGGGTTCCCGTCGCAGGCCTGGGGACCGTGAGGGACATCACCCTCCAGGTAAATTCCGAGCAGCGTCTCGAACTGTACCGCCAGAACCTGGAGAACCTGGTGGCGTACCGCACGGCGGACCTGGAAAACGCCATGAAAAGGCTCGACGTGGAGCGAAGTTTCCTCACCACCATACTTAAATCCTTTTCTTATCCCTTTTGCGTCATCGACGCATCGGACTATTCCCTTGTCATACAGAACGATGCCGTGGCGGCTTTCCGCCCGGGTGCCCGGACCTGCCACGAACTGTTCTTCGGCGCGAAGGATCCCTGCCCGCCTTCCGGGAGGGCCTGTCCCCTGCGGGAAGTGGTTTCGACGGGACTGCCCTTCCAGGAGGAGACCTCCCAGGGCAGGAACGACGCCTACTACAGGAGATACTGCCACCCGGTCTTCGACCGGGAAGGCAGGGTGACCCACGTGATCATGTACATTATCGACATCTCCACGGATAAGATGCTGAGAGAGCAGCTCACCCACGAGACCGCCCGGGCCAACGAACTGAAGGAGCGGGCGGAAGCGGCGAACAGGGCGAAGAGCGCGTTCCTCTCCAACATGAGCCACGAAATCCGTACTCCCCTGAACGCCGTCATCGGTTTTGCCCACCTTCTGAAAAGCTCGCCGCTGGACACGGTCCAGCGCGACCACGCCGACAGGCTTCTCGATGCGTCCCGCCACCTCCTCCGGCTTGTCAGCGACGTCCTCGACCTTTCCAAGATCGAGGCAAACCGCATGGAACCGGACATACGGGATTTCGAGCCTTCCAGGCACATCGACCAGGTATGCGCCCTCGTGGCGCAGGACGCGGCGAAAAAGGGGCTCAACCTGCGGGTGGATCTCCGGTCCATCCCCCTCGTTCTCCGTGGAGACGGCAACCGTTTTGCCCAGGTGCTGCTGAACCTGGTGGACAACGGCGTCAAGTTCAGCAACGGGGGAGAAGTCGCCATAACGGCCGATGTGGTCGAGTGGCGGGATACATCTGCAGTTATTCGGTTCGCCGTCAGCGACACGGGCATAGGCATGACGGAGGAGCAGGTGGAACGGCTTTTCACCGACTTCATGCAGGGCGATGCAGCAACGACGAGGAAATACGGGGGAACGGGGCTGGGGCTCTCCATCAGCAGAAAACTCGTGGAGATGATGGACGGCAGGATCCGGGCGGAGAGCGAGCCCGGAAAGGGCAGCACCTTCAGCTTCGAGATTCCCTTCGGGATTTCCTCCTCCCTTCCCGAGAAGAGCGACCGCCTTGAACCGTTCATCGGCAGGCGCGCCCTTGTGGCCGACAGATCCCCCGAAGACCGTGCCGTTCTCGTCAGAATGCTGTCGGAACTCGGAATTCAGGCGGTGGAAGCCCCGGACGCTTCAGCCGTCCTGGAGATAATGAAGCGGTCCCGACAGGACGGGACCTCCTGGAACCTTCTCTTTCTCGAAAGGGAGATGCCTGGCGCCGGGGAAATCCTGGAGAAAAGAGGGGCCCTGCGGCGGGGCGGGGAACCGGAGGTGCTCCTCCTCCTCCCCTTCGGCAACGCCGTTCCCGGAAATAAGACCGGGGATCGCCTGTGCCTGACAAAACCGGTCACTCCCTCGAGACTGGGCGATACCCTTGCGGAACTGTCCGTCGCTGGTGAGGGGAACCGGTTCTTCACGCCGGGGAGCGGCGGATGGGGAAGCGGGAGAGATGACATGCGGGGGGTCCATGTTCTCCTCGCGGAAGATAACAAAACCAACCAGGAAGTAACCTGCGCCCTCCTCAAATACGCAGGAATAGAGACAACCGTGGCGGAAAACGGCCGGGCGGCCGTGGAGATCTTCCGGAAAGCCCCCGGCATCTTCGACCTGATCTTCATGGACGTTCAGATGCCGGTGATGGACGGCCTGGAGGCCACCCGCGCCATAAGGGCTCTTCCCGGGGGAAAGGCGGTTCCCATAGTGGCCATGACCGCCAACGCCTTCGAGGAAGACGGCAGGATATGCATCGAAGCGGGCATGGACGCGCACCTGTCCAAACCTGTCGAACCCGACGGACTTCTGACGGTGCTGATGGAATGGATTCCCCGTCTTCACCGCGGACAGCCTGCTTCCGGGAGGGAATCAGCCGGGATGCCGTCACCGGTTCCTTCCCGGGATGCCCTCCCCCCGGGGCTGGAAAACCTTCCCGGCCTCGATGCCGGGAAGGGTCTCAGGTCGGTACGGGGGAATGTGCCCTTCTTTCTCGGTCTCCTGAGCCAGTTCGCCGACCAGCACGGACAGGACGGCAGGCGGATAGCGGCCGCCCTGGAAGAGGGAATGGCGGAAGACGCACGGCATCGGGCTCACGGCCTCAGGGGAGTGTCCCTCACCCTTGGTCTGGAAGCAATCCACTCCCTCGCGGCGAAAATCGAGAAGCTCCTGCGGAAAGAATGCCCGGCGGAAGAAATTCTCCCCCTGGCGAAGTCCCTTGAGAAGGAGATAGACCGCTTCACTGCCCATGTGGGGGACCTTCACCCGAAAAGTTCCCCCGACGGTCCGGAGGAATAGTCACTCCGTTCTCGGAAGGGACCACCGCCCGCAGGTCCTCCCCGGTGCGAAAAGGTCGGGAAGGGAGGATATGCGGCCGTCGGGGCGCCGGAAATCGCCCTCTCCGGAAAGGGGGGCATCCCCCATGAGGATGGCGGAGACGCCGGCCCGGTGAGCGCCCAGGATGTCCACCTCGGGAGTGTCGCCCACCATGACAGTCCGGTCCCTGGGAAAACCGGCCGATGCGAGGGCTTCGTCGAACATGGGCGGAAAGGGTTTGCCCACCACCACAGGTTCTCTGCCCGAGCCAGTGCGGATTGCCTCCACCAGGGCCCCGACCCCGGCCACGGGGCCTTCCGCCGTGGGGAACGTGCGGTCGATGTTCGTGGCCACGAAGAGTGCCCCGTTCCTCACAGCCAGGGCCGCCCGGCGGACCATGGCCAGGGTGGCGGTCTCGTCCCACCCCAGGACCACCGCTTCGCAGTCCTTTTCTCCTGCCGGCAGAATTCCCGCCATCTCCACTTCCCTGTGAAGCCCCGCCTCGCCGATGACCCACGCCCGCATGATGCCCCGTTCGGCGAGGTGTTTCGCCGTGGCCGAACCGGCGGTGACGATCTCGTCCATCTCGGCGGCGATGCCGTGTCCCCGCAGGCGGTCCGCGATACGTACCCGTGTGGTGGGGTTGTTCGTCAGGAACCGTATGGCCTTTCCCATGCTTCTCAGCGTATCCAGGCTCTCCGCCGCTCCCGGCGTGGTCTCTCCCCCCACGTACAGCACGCCGTCAAGGTCGAAAAAGAAACAGTCGAACAGGTCCGCGATCACGGGCACCACTCCTTCCCTCTTTTTTCCCGCTGATTATTGTATCCTCTTTTATCGGAGGAAAGGTTCCTGTAATATAGGACGGAAATGAAAAGCCGACGGGCAACCTGAGAAAGGTGGTCACTATGGACGAAACAGGGAAAATTCCTGCACTTGAAGGCCGGGAGGCCCTGAGGGCCCTTGCGGGGGCGGCCCGTATCATCCACAGGTTCATCCCCGGCGACATGAGTTTTGCCGTCATCGAGGGCGATACCTACATCGCCTATGTGCCGGGCAGGACGATCAACATCAACAGGAAGCCGGGGGACAGGCTCGCCGAGGCATCGGCCGGGAGCCGGTGCATGAAGGAAAAACGGCCCATAGTCAAGGAGTTCGGGAAGGAGGAGTCTCCCTTCGGCATCCCCTACATCGCCCATTCCATGCCGGTGTTCGACGCCGCGGGCGAAGCGGTGGGCTGCGTCATCCTGGCGGAAAACGTGGAGCGGCAGAACTCCATCCGGGAGACCTCCGAAACCCTTCGGGCCACCACCAGCCAGATCGCCGACGCCCTCCAGACCATGAACGGCCAGATGGAGGAGATGCGTGCCGCCGGGGAGACCCTCATCTCCATCACCGGTACGGCGGTGGAGCGGGTTGCCGGAACCGAACAGGTGGTGGGCATCATCGAAGGGGTGGCCAAGCAGACCAACCTTCTCGGGCTCAACGCGTCCATCGAGGCCTCGAGGATAGGGGAGCTGGGAAAGGGCTTCGGGGTGGTGGCCGACGAGGTGAGAAAGCTCGCCGTCCGGTCCACGGAATCGGCGAAACATATCAGGGAGATCCTCGACTATTTCCGCGCCTCCACCTATGAGATCAACGAAAGCACGGAGGTCCTGCTGAAAATCATCCAGGGCCTGACCCTGCGGGAGATCAGCGAGATCACCGGCCTCAAGATCGGTACGGTCAACTACCGCCTGACCCAGGCCCTTGCGACACTGGCGTCACGCCTGAAAGGAGCAGACACCCGATGACTGCTTCCCGCCCAACTCCCGCCGGTCGTGGTGCCGCCTGCGACAGCGTCGAAAACCTGCTGGCCGCCTATGTGTTCGGCGAGGAGGCCGGTGCCGACGGCGAGCGCGTCTCCGCCCACGTGGCCGGCTGCCCGCATTGCCGGAGCCGGGCAGACGAGTTGCGGGAGACCGCGCGGCTCGTCCGCGAGGCGGTCTTCGCCGAACCGGCTCCGGTGCTGGATGCACGGCACCGGGCCGCGGTCTTCGCGCCGGCCCGGCAGCCCGTGACTGCCCGCCCGCGCTCCGTGATGGCGTGGGGGTGGCTGCGCGTCGCCCTGCCGGTCGCGGCGGGGGTGGCTGTCCTGGCGCTGGCCGGGCGGCTTCTCCTGCCGGCCTACCGCTCGCACGGAATCCACGCCGCCAGGATTTCCGCCCGCGGCGGCCCGGAACCGGCCTCCGAGGCCCTGTCCCGTGCTGCCGCTCCTCGGACTCAGGCCGTCCCCGCCGATGAGCAGGAAGTGGCCTCCGCGGATGACACGCTGCTGGCGCTTGCCGCCGGCGCGGTCGAGGAGGAGGCCGCCGTGACCACGGTCAACGGGGCCCGCGATGCCGACGAACTGCCGCTCGCCTCCGACGAGGACAAGGACGTCCTCAACGTCGTGTTTGACAC
>JAPXRK010000102.1:4466-5977 GCA_033813575.1 Synergistales bacterium | reverse complement strand
ATCCGGAACAGCAGCGACGTCCTCTGGCCGGCCTGAACATTCTCGAAGGCAACGTCATACACAGGGCTGCCCCCGGCAAAAGGGTGCCCCATGTCCTTGAGCATCTGCATGCAGCCGGGACGGATATCTATCTCCGCGGCACTGACTCCCAGTTCATCCATGAGCTTCTTCGCGTTCGAAGCCGTCCTGTCCGACGTGGCGAACCCGGGAAGGGAGTACGCCTTTATGTTTGTCCTCTGCAGCCCGAGAAGGTCCATGGTCCGGGCGCACACGAGCAGTGCGTGAGTGGAGTCCAGACCTCCCGATACCCCGATCACAAGACTGGAGATAGCAGCCGACTCCATCCTTTTTGCCAGCCCGTGGACCTGGATATTGAATATCTCACTGCAGCGCCCGTCCCTGACCGCAGGGTCGGAAGGAACATAGGGAAAGCGGGGGACAGGGCGAAGAAGAGGGATCCTTCCCCGGGGTGCTTCCAGTGGAATCCGCACCCTCCGGAAAGAGCATTTCCCGTTTCTTCCGCTGCCGCCGGAGAAAGTGGTCAGAGTCATCCTGTCCTTCACGAGGCGCCCGAGGTCGATGTCCGCCATTATCACCTGGGGATCCCTCGAAAACCGCTCCGATTCAGCCAGTATTTCGCCGTTCTCCCCCACCAGTGCGTGGCCGTCCCATGCGAGATCGGTGGTGGATTCACCTGGTCCGGCACCTGAGTACACATATGCGGCAACGCACCGTGCGGACTGGTTCGAGACAAGGGAACGCCTGTAATCAGCTTTTCCGATGGTCACATTCGATGCGGAGGAGTTTGCGATGACGGACGCCCCGTGGAGGGCTGCATGGCATGAGGGCGGAACAGGGGTCCAGAGATCTTCGCAGATCTCGCAGAAAATCCTGAAATCCTGGATTCCGTCCGCCTCGAAAATAAGGTCCGCTCCCACGGGGATATCTTTCTGCCCCAATATGTCGAGGGAATCCACGGGCAGGTCTGATGAAGGCTTGAAGTGGCGCATTTCGTAGAACTCCCGGTAGTTCGGAAGAAAACTTTTCACGGCGACACCGAGGATCTTTCCCCTGAAGAGAACCGCGGCACAGTTGAAAAGGGCATCCCGTATCTTCAGAGGAAGCCCTACCACCGCAGCAATGCTCATCTCCGCAGACGAATCCAGGATCCTGCCGAGCGCCCCGAGCGTGGTGTTCTGGAGCGCGTCCTGAAAGAAAAGGTCATCACAGGAATATGCGGAGATTCCGAGCTCCGGAAAGACGGCAAGCACTGCTTTCTGCCCGTGGGCCTTCCCGAGAAGCTCCAGGCTTTTCTCGGCGTTGAAGACCGGATCTCCGACCCTGACAACAGGTATGCAGGCGGCAACCCTGACGAAACCGTGGCTGTACAGGTTCGAGAATTCTGTATTCATACTTCCGCAGCTCCCCTCTGTTTGTATTTCAGGGTGAATTCCGATCTAACAATACACCAAACCGGGAGTTTTATCATCCTGCCCGGGAAATCACCTTTT
>JAPXRK010000102.1:0-4456 GCA_033813575.1 Synergistales bacterium | reverse complement strand
GATGTTCCGTAGGCATTCTGAAGATAAAAATACCCTGCCCTTACTGCGTAAATGGAGGAAGGAAGTATAATTAGCCTGACTGCAGGTCCCGGACAAACCGGGCAGGCGGAACAAAAAACCGCGGAAGCGGCGTCTGCGCAACAGTGCGGACAGAGGAGGAGAAGCGCCTTGAAAGACGCAAAACAGCAGCCGGGCAGCACCTTCAGGGATACCCGGCGCACCGTACCCCGGAACAGCAGGCAACTGCGCCCCAAAGGAAAAAACAAGGACAAACTGCCTCCGAACAGGATATGGCTGTGGTTTCTGGCCATCCTGGCCCTGAACTACCTCATGGTATCGTTCCTTACCCCGGATACCGAAGCCCCGGCAACAATTCCCTATACCCTGTTCCGGGAAGAGGTGTCGAGGGGAAACGTCCACGCGATCTACAACAAGGGAGAGAACCTGTGGGGCGACTTCCGCACCCCTGTTCCTTTCGTATCGCCTGAAGCCGCCAAAACAGGGACAACGGGAGCCAAAAAGAACGTGACATTTTTTACCACGACCCTTCCCGCCTTTGTCGACAGCGGGCTGGAAACGTTTCTGATCAGTCACGGGGTTGAGATAAGCGCCCGTCCCATGCATGAGGAACGGACAGTCTGGGAGAGCATCCTCTACGGATTCGGCCCCGGCCTTCTCTTCATAGTATTCTACATCTGGCTCTTCCGAAGATCGGCAGGACAGGGGCTCGGAGGAGGGCTGATGGGGCTTGGAAAGAGCAAGGCCCGCCGCTACGACAGTGAAACGGAGGAAAGAGTGACCTTCGAAGACGTGGCAGGGATCGACGAGGCAGAAAACGAGCTGGTGGAGATCGTCGACTTCCTGAAGGACCCTGAAAAGTACACCAGGCTCGGAGGAACCGCCCCGAAGGGAATACTTCTCGTGGGGGCGCCGGGAACGGGCAAGACGCTCCTTGCCAAGGCCGTTGCCGGCGAAGCGGGTGTTCCGTTTTTCTCCATGAGCGCATCGGAATTCGTTGAGATGATTGTGGGAGTAGGTGCAGCAAGGGTACGGGATCTCTTCGCTCAGGCACGGGAGAACGCTCCAGCGATCATATTCATAGACGAGATGGACGCCATAGGCCGTGCCCGCGGTCAGACGACGATCGGCGGCTCAAGCGAGCAGGAGCAGACCCTCAACCAGATACTGACGGAGATGGATGGTTTTTCGAGCAGAAGCGGCGTCATTGTACTTGCGGCGACAAACCAGCCGGAAGTCCTCGACAGGGCCCTGCTGCGCCCGGGAAGGTTCGATCGCCGCGTAGTGGTGAACCTCCCTGACAAGCCGGGACGGGAAGCCATACTGAAGGTCCATACCAGGGGAATACCCCTGGGCGATGATGTCAGGCTCGGGGAAGTCTCGGCAACGACTCCCGGATTCTCCGGAGCCGACCTGAAGAACCTGGTGAACGAGGCAGCCCTCCTGGCGGCCAGACGCGGACAGGATGAAGTCCGGTCAAAGGATTTTACTGATGCGCTGGAAAAAATCGTCCTCGGGCCTGAACGTCCGCTCCTGCTCAGCCCGGAGGACAGGGAGCGGATCGCCTACCACGAGGGCGGGCACGCTGTCCTCGGGCTTGCCGTACCGGGAGCCGATCCCGTACACAGGGTCACCATCATTCCCAGGGGGCAGGCCCTCGGCGTCACCTACCAGAGGCCCGAGAGCGACCGCTACAACTATTCCGAAGACTATCTCCGGGGCCGGATCGTGGGCATACTTGGAGGCAGGGCAGCGGAGGAGATCGTCTACGGAACGAAAACGACAGGGGCTGAAAGCGATATCGAGCAGGCTACCGGCCTGGCATACAGAATGGTGACACGATGGGGGATGAGCGACCGGCTGGGAATGGTGCAGCTCGCGCCGAGAGAAAACCCCTATCTTGCAGGCCCCGGCATGTTCGGGGGAGCAAAACCGTACAGTGAGGAGACGGGAAAAACCATAGACGAAGAAGTGCTCAAAATCATCAACGAGTGCCATGGTGAAGCAAGGAGGCTTCTTACCCTGCACCGGGGCCCTCTCGACGCACTTGCGGCCGCACTGGTTGAAAGGGAAACACTGGATGAACGGGAGATCCTGGAGGTTACAGGAATACAATACGTTCCCCTGCAGGATGGCCCTGTTTGTCCCGCCGAAGAGAAAAAAACGGACGAAGAAACTTCATCGGCGGAACATCAGGGCGGATAACGAGGTTCCCAAAAAAGAAAGAAAGGCAGTATAATTCAAAAACCGGTTCTTATAACTGCATATTGTTTATCACTGCGATTTTAAAAGAAAGAGGGGATTACCGTTGGCGTACGATCGGATACCATATGAATCTCTTGTTGAGCTCTCTGCCTCGATCCTCGAGAAGATCACCTACCCGGCCTCCAAGGCCGCCATCACGGCATGGGTGCTCGCGGAAGCTGACGCGAGGGGTGTATCTTCCCACGGGGTCACGAGGCTCAAGGTGTACAGGAACGAGCTGGAGTCAGGACACGCCAATCCCGCCGCCGATCCAGAAATAGTCCACGAGACTCCCATTTCACTTGTTGTGGACGGACATTACGGCGTCGGTGCCCATATTTCGAAGTTCACCATGGAGAAGGTCATCGAAAAGGCGAAGGCAAACGGGACATGCTTCGCCTCCGTACGGAACTCCAACCATTTCGGAATGGCAGGCCTGTGGGCTGAGATGGCCGTGAAAGAAGGGCTTATGGGGAGCGCTTTCACCAACACCATCCGCTGCGCTGTCCCCACCCTCGGCAAGGAGCGGCTCCTCGGCACCGACCCCATTGCAGTGGGAATTCCTTCCGACAGGGACCTTCCGTGGCTCCTGGACATGGCGACCACCACTGCTCCCAGGGGAAAGCTCGGAGTCTACAAGCGGAGAGGACTCGAAATGCCGGAAGGCTGGTTCGTAGGCGAGTCAGGTGAAACTGTCACTGATCCTTCCGAGGCCACATCCATACTGGCCGACCCCACAGGAAAATGGGGAGGACTTCTCTTCCTCGGAGGGGCGACTGAACTGATGGGAGGACACAAGGGCTACGGGCTCGCCATGCTTGTGGAAATACTCTGCGGTCCTCTCGCAGGCGGCCCCTGGACGCGGGACGTTTTCCAGACAATGGATGCCAACGTCGGACATTTCTTCTCCGCAACGCGGCTTGACCTGTTCGGAGATGAAAACGACATACGGCACAGGGTAGGAAATATGCTGGACGCTCTCCGTTCCTCCGCCCCTTCGGAAGGGAACGAAAGGGTGTACATCCACGGCGAGAAAGAAGCGATCCGCCGGGAAGAATCAGTGGCTAAAGGCGTTCAACTCGATGACGCCACGTTTGAAATGCTCGAGGAATTCGCCGGGGAGTTCGGACTGACACCCCCGAAAAAAATCTGACGAGGAGGTGCGCCATGGCACGAATTACCTTTCCGTACGAAGGTTTCGGCGATGCGGTCATTCCTGATGAGAACCTGATGGCCGTTCTTGCCCCGAGGACAGCGGAAATTGCCCGCGGAGGCGACCTGGAAGAAGTGAAACGGGCTCTCCGGGAGCCTATCGGAACCCCGCGCCTCAAGGACATGGTCAGGAAAGGAGATTCCGCGCTGATCCTGATCGACGACAACACCCGCACGACCCCCACGGCACGGCTGCTTCCCCTTCTGCTCGAGGAGCTGGCGTCAGGGGGAATTCCCGCCGACCGGACTGCCGTCCTGATCGCTCTGGGAACGCACCGTTTCATGAGCGCGGAGGAAGTGGAGGCAAAAGTAGGGAAAGGCCTTCTCCAGAAGATACGGGTATTCCAGCATGACGCCCATGATGAGAGCGGCCTGGCGAACCTCGGGACGACAGAGCACGGAACCGAGGTATGGATCAACAGGCTCCTTCTTGAATACGACCATGTGATCGCCCTCGGGCACATCACTCCCCACCGGGTGGCGGGCTTCTCCGGCGGAGCAAAGATCGTTCAGCCCGGTGTGTCCGGAGTCGTCACAACGGGGCAGACCCACTGGGTAAGCGCCCTTTATGACGGGGCGGATATCATGGGAACTATAGATAATCCAGTCCGGCGGGAAATGAACGCAGTGGCAAAAAAGGCCCGTCTCTCGTTCATAATGAACGTTGTTCTCGACCGGGAAGAGCGGATTTACAGGTGCGTATGCGGGGATCCGGAAAAAGCACATGCTGCGGGCTGTGAGGCATCCAGGGAAATTTACGGCATCCCATTCTCCGAGTACGCCGATATCGTGGTCACAGACACCTTCCCCGCAGACAGCGAGCTCTGGCAGGCCGCCAAGGGGATCTACGCGGGGGATCTTCCCCTGAAACAGGGAGGGATCCTCGTAACCGTCACCCCATGCCCCGAAGGAGTGGCCCAGGGTCATCCTGAACTCTCCGAGATCGGATACCTGCCTTTTCAGAAGGTGAAAGAGATGGTAG
>JAPXRK010000101.1:4231-6063 GCA_033813575.1 Synergistales bacterium | reverse complement strand
GTCCCGTACGTAGAAGGGGTTGGCATCCTCGTAGGCATGGGAGGTGTTCGTGTCGCCGGAATCGGCGTACCGGGACTCCTTGATGCCCAGTTCGTAGGCCGCGTCCTGGAGTTCGCACTTCCCGTTGCTTGGGCAGGAGAAGCACTCCAGGGGATGGCGGACCAGGATAAGCTCCATTACAGCCTTCCGGGCTTCGATTACTTTCGGGGTGTTCGTGTGGACCACCATGCCGGCGGTAATCGGTGTTGTGCAGGAGGGGAGAAGCTTGGGGTTCTTCTCCGCTTCCACGAGACATATCCGGCATGCGCCGAACGGCGAGATCGCAGGATGGTCGCAGAGGGTCGGGATATGGATCCCGTTCGCCCTCGCCGCCTGCAGGATGGTCATTCCCGGTTCGGCGGTTATCTCTTTGCCGTTGATGATCGCCTGTATTCTTTCCATTATAAGATCAACTCCTCTAGTAGAGTTACCCTTTGGAAATCGCGCCCACGGGGCAGTTTGCCATGCAGGCTCCGCACTTGATGCATTTTTCCTGGTCGATAACGTGGGCTTCTTTCACCTTGCCGGAAATGCAGCTCACAGGGCAGTTCCGTGCGCACTTGGTGCATCCGATGCACTTCCCCGGGTCGATAGTGTACCGGAGAAGGCTCTGGCACGCTCCGGCTGGGCACCGTTTTTCGTTGATGTGGGCTTCGTACTCGTGCCGGAAGTACTTCAGTGTCGTCAGCACAGGGTTGGGGGCGGTGCCGCCCAGGGCGCAGAGGGACGTTGCCTTGATCTGCTCGCCGAGATACTGCAGAGTGTCGAGATCTTCCGGTTTCCCGTTGCCCGCGGTGATCCTGTTCAGGATATCGAGCATCTTCTTGGTCCCTTCACGGCAGGGAACGCATTTCCCGCAGGATTCCCTCTGGGTGAACTCAAGGAAGAACTTCGCCGTGTCCACCATGCAGTTCGATTCGTCTAGGACAACGAGGCCGCCGGACCCCATGATGGCTCCCGCGGCCGTGAGAGACTCGTAATCCACGGGGAGGTCGAGGTGCTCATCCACAAGGCATCCGCCCGAGGGGCCGCCGATCTGGACCGCCTTGAACTTCTTGTCCCCGATGATGCCGCCGCCGATCTCGTAGACGATCTCCCTGATGGTGATGCCCATGGGAACTTCGACAAGCCCGGTGTTCTTAACTTTTCCCGTGAGGGCGAACACCTTTGTGCCCTTGGATTTTTCGGTTCCCATGGCGGCGAAGCATTCCGCACCCTGACGCATGATTCGAGGCACGTTCGCCCAGGTCTCCACGTTGTTGATGTTCGTGGGCTTGCCCCAGAGGCCTTTTACGGCGGGGAAGGGAGGCCGGGGACGGGGCATTCCCCTCTGCCCCTCGATGGAGGCCATAAGGGCCGTTTCCTCGCCGCACACGAATGCGCCCGCGCCTTCCTTGATGTGAAGGTGGAAACTGAAGTCGGTTCCCAGAACATTGTCGCCCAGGAGGCCGTATTCCATGGCCTGTTTGATGGCCGTCTGGAGCCTCTTGATTGCCAGGGGGTACTCGGCCCGGCAGTAAATGTATCCCTCGTCCGCCCCCATGGCGAAAGCGCCGATCATCATGCCCTCGATGACGGCGTGGGGATCTCCTTCAAGAATTGACCGGTCCATGAATGCGCCGGGGTCGCCTTCGTCCGCATTGCAGATGACATACTTTTTCGTTCCCGGGGTTGCGGCGCAGAAACTCCATTTGAGGCCGGTCGGGAATCCGCCGCCGCCCCGTCCGCGAAGTCCGGATTTTTTCATTTCATCGATGACGGCGGCCGGCGACAGCTCCGTGAGGCACTTGCCC
>JAPXRK010000101.1:0-4221 GCA_033813575.1 Synergistales bacterium | reverse complement strand
CACTTGCCCAGAGCCTGGTATCCGTCCCTGGAAATGTACTCGTCGATGTTGTCCGGGTTGATGTAGCCGCAGTTGCTGAGGACGATGCGATGCTGCTTGCCGTAGAAGGGGATTTCCTTGTAATGGCAGACTTTCTGGGCTGAAATGGGTTCCTTGTAGAGAAGCCTGTTGACTATGCGTCCCTTGTAGAGATGCTCCTCCACGATTTCCGCCACGTCTGCGGGCTTGACCTGCGAGTAGAATGTCCCTTCCGGGTAGACGACGACGATGGGACCGAACTCGCACATTCCGTGGCAGCCGGTGGCGATGACAAGAACTTCCTTGTCGAGATTCTTCTTTTCAAGCTCTTCACGGAAGGTTTCCAGTACCTTCGGCGAGCCGCCCGAAGCGCATCCTGTCCCGTGGCAGATGAGAACGTGTGCTCTGTATAAAGCCATTGTTTTCCCCTCCCCGCCTTAGTCAGCCCTGCCGAAGAGCTTGTCCTGGACTATGCGACCGTTCACCACGTGTTCAGACACTATCCGGGTCACATCCGCCGGCGTCACGAGACAATAGGTGATTCTCGGTTCGCCCGGACGGATCACGTCAAGGAGCGGTTCGTTCTGGCACATGCCGATGCAGCCGGTCGTTTCCACCGCTACATTGTGGAGTTTTCTCGTCTCGAGTTCCTTCAGGACGGCGTTCATGATTTCCCGCGCCCCTGCGGCGATGCCGCACGTCCCCATCCCGATGATGATCTTTACCTTGTCATCTTCTGAACGGGCGGACGTGAGGTCTCCGGTTCTCTCCTTGAGTTTCCTGAGGTCATCGAGGCTACGGATCTTTTTGTCAGTCATTCATTTCACCCCTGTGATCAGAATGGTATTTCCAGGCTATTCGTATAGTTCGTCAATGTTTGTTTCGATATACTCCTTGACTCCAAGGGCGAGCGCAGGCTCAAGAAAGGCAATTTCTCCACCGAGGGCTTCGCTGAGCTCCTTGCTGTCCACTGAGAAATCCTTCCCGTTCCGGCTGTGGGTATATTTCCACGAGATTCCGGGATTCCCGATGAAAAGAGTCATAAGAGTGGAGGGAACGTCACCGAGAGGCGGCAAATCAATGGATGTCTTCAGAAAAGATGCCGTCACGTGCGTTCCTCTTCCGGGTTCGGAGGAAACTGAAAAATCCCCTCCGCACAGTTCCGAAAGCTGCTTGAGAAAAGGAAGACCAAGTCCTACCCTTCGCTCCGTCCTCGTTGTGTAGAAAGGGTTCACTACGGCTTTGACAGTCTCTTCAGTCATGCCCCGTCCATTGTCACTGACGGAAAAAAGAAGTCTGTCACCGGAATCGTCTATTTCAATGGAAATTTCGTCGGCTCCGGCGTTCACTCCGTTTTCTGCGATGTCGAGGATATGGTGGGAAAGGTCTTCGAGCATGATCAGGAATAATCGTCGAGAAAAGCCTGGAGCTTTTCCTGGTCGGCGGTGAGCCTCCCATGGGTATCTTCGTCAATCATGACGACCGGGGCAAGGCCACAGCAGCCAAGGCATGCCACAGGTTCAAGGGTGAAGCGGAGATCGTCCGTGGTTCCGTTCTCAGCAATGCCGAGCATGCTCATAATCTTTTCCATTATCTTTGCGCTTCCGCGCACATGGCAGGCGGTTCCCCTGCAGACCCTGATGATATGCCGCCCCCTGGGCTTCAGATGGAACTGGGCGTAAAACGTGGCCACTCCATAAAGCTCCGCAAGAGGCACCGAAAGTTCTTCGGAGATAGCTTCCATTGCCTCGCGGGAAAGGTACCCGATCTGTTTTTGCGTCTCCTGCAGAACGGGGATGACACCGCCATGCTTCCCTTTCCACGGCGCAGTAATCTCCCGCACCAAAGACCGCGCGTCCTGCTGTGTTTCGACAACCATTGCCCGACCTCCACTCATATGTGAAATTAATAACATTATAAATACAGAACAAAACGACTTTTCGTTTTCCAAATCAGGCGAAGCCTGAAGGGGAAAAATAACTCCGGGGGAAACACAATTTTTTATTCATGTTTAAAAAAAGTGACAAAAAATCAACCTATTACATACGCATAGGATATCATTACAGCTTTTTTCCGACAAATATTGAATAGAGAAAGCTGCAATTTAAAAAAGCACGTCATAGACATACCCCTTACAGTATCATTCAATCAACGGAAGGTATGTTCCCTCGGAAATGATTTTCAGGGCTGCGGCGATACGTTCTTCCCGTGAAAGCACTCCCCAGCCTTCCCTGCTTTCCGCCTTGACCATGGCTTCTTCGGAATGGTCGGCGATGTCGAGGGCATCCGCGAGGATCAGCATCTTGTCCGCCGTTTCCCGCGGGAAAAGAGACGCCGTGAGTCCGAGGAGAATTGTTCCCCTGGTGAGCCATTTGATCAGTTCGTTTTCGGAAGACCAGATATCTTCAAAAAGAAGGGCGAAATTGTATTCCTCCTCTTCTTCTTCCGTTCCGTCTTCAGGCTCGTCGAAATATCCCAAAATATAAAAGGGTATGTCAGGCCCGGCGGCAAAAGCTTCCCAGAGGGCCCGGTAGGACGTCCGCCCGGCACCTGAAAGCCGGAATGACGCGATGGCCTTGCTGTGGGCCATGGCGGGGCTTGCTTCTTTTTCCCGGAGGGTCTCCTCGAGTATTTCCGCATCTTTTCCCATCTCAAGGAGCACCCGATACAGGAGGGTCCTGCCGAGGGTTTCCCTTTCCGGGTCATACCGGTCGATCTCCCGCGCTATGGCAAGGGCCTCCTCATTTTTTCCCTCGGAAAACAGGGCGAATCCAAGGCGCTGCATTACCGCGATATACAGCATTCCCGAGTCGTCTTCGAGCAGGCTTTCGCCCGAGACGAGGCGTATATTTTCCATCTCTTCGGCAAGAGCGTTCCTGGCTTGCTCAAGTACTGCGATTTTTTCCTGGGAATACTCAAGTGTATCAGCCAACAGTATGAGGGCTTCCACGTTATTTTCATCCAGTTCGAGCACTTCCCTGGCGAGGCGCTCCATCTCCCCGGTGTCGTCCGTTGAATAGGCCTCATCAAGAAGTTCTTCTATGCGCTCCAAAGCGTCCATTGTTTGTTTTCCTCCGTTTGTCGGGGGGCTTAATATCCGTTTGGAAGTGTATCCCATGGCATGAAGAGAGTCAAATGCCCTCCCCTCCCCAACTTTTTTCCAGGGGCAGCGATTTCCGCGCCGGGGGGGAAATCCGCCGGAAGGTCAGGAGCAGGAACGGCAATTTCCCCTGTCGGGACGAGCCTTTTTGTGCTAAAGTCCTTTTCACAGATTTCTGGAATGGAGGGGATTGATGTGCGAAGAAAAGGGATCGTGGCACTCTTTCTGTGTTCCGTCCTGTTCCTCTGGGTGCCTTCTCTCAGTGAGGCTTCCACTCCGGCAGGAAGAATTGAGGATTCCATAAGAATCCTCAAGGAAATGGCACAGCAGAAGGATGCCGAAACCATGGGCGAGCTTCTGGAACAGGCGAAAGGGGTTGCCGTTTTTCCTTCGGTCATCAAGGCCGGGCTGGTTTTCGGCGGCCAGTATGGAGAAGGCCTCGTCCTCAGGAGGGATCCTGCGACGAAAAAATGGTACGGCCCTTCCTTCGCCACTGTTGCCGGGGCTTCCTGGGGCCTCCAGATAGGAGCCCAATCGATCGCCCTTGTGCTGGTCATTACCAACGACAGAGGACTGGACGGTTTCAAGGGAAACAACGTCAAGCTCGGCGGGGACCTGGCTGTCGCCGCCGGCCCCGTGGGAAGACGGGGAGAGCTGGGAACGGACTACAAGCTGAGGGCCTCGATCTACAGCTATTCCATGACAAAAGGGCTGTTTGCGGGAATTTCCCTGGAAGGGGCGGCCATTACCGTCGACAGGAACGCCAACCAGGTCTACTGGGATTCGCCGGTTTCCGCCG
Organism: Synergistales bacterium; assembly: GCA_033813575.1. Lineage (GTDB taxonomy): Bacteria > Synergistota > Synergistia > Synergistales > Aminobacteriaceae > Aminivibrio. Next base: position 304 of record JAPXRK010000101.1, on the reverse strand, counting down.
CCCAGGCGCTCAATAAAAGCGCTTCCGGTCCGAGGATCAAACCCCTGGTCGCCGAAATTGAACGGATTATCCGGACAGCGAAAAAACAGTGATATAAGAACGGTCCCGCCGATCATTCCGGCGGGACCGTCTGTTCCGGTAAGGCGGGGATTTACAGGATCAGCTTGCTGCCGCCCTTCTTTCCTCCCATACGGTCGAGCTGCTGGAGTACCGCCGGGGAGGCGACGTCGATCTTCGGTTTCTGGTTTTGCCGGCTCATGGCTTCCTGCATCTTTTTCTCATATTCTTCCATGCCCTTCTTCAG
>JAPXRK010000100.1:0-6064 GCA_033813575.1 Synergistales bacterium | reverse complement strand
CCGATGAGAACCAGCCCGGCCAGGCCGACAACCAGGAACAGCCCTATCATCTTTTTCTTTCCCATGGTATCAGAACCTCCTTTTCTCCCGCCCGGAACGGGCGTCAGAGTACGAATATCTAAGCACGATATTTTCCCCTTTTGATTATAACATTGTCTTATTCTGCTTCTTCCGTTAAAAAGCCTTCGGCCACGATGACGGTCCGCCCTTTCAGTGACGCTTCCACGGTCATTCCGCCCGGGCCGAAGGAGAGGGTCACCGTGTTCACCCCGCCTGGGTTGATCACGTCCAGGACCGTAACCGACAGGGGCGGACGGCCGTTGCGGAGAATCCGGCAGATGGCGGACGCGGTGGAACCCGTACCGCAGGAATCGGTGAGGTCCTCCACCCCCCGTTCGTAGGTCACGGACCGGATGGATCCCTCATCTCCCCCGAAGACAAAATTCACGTTCGCGCCGTCGGGGAAGAGGCTTTTGTCGTGACGGAGCGTTCTCCCCACCTGGAACATTCGCTCCCGGGACGGTTCCGTTTCACAGAACAGGACGGCATGGGGAACGCCCACCCGGAGAAAGGAAGCCTGAAACGTCTCTCCGGCCACGGTGAGGCTCCTGTTGAACCACCCTCCTTCAAGGGAGACGGTTCCCATCCGGAGATCGACGAAGGGAGAATCCACCGTTGCCTCCATGATTCCCGCAAGGGTGGAAAACCGTTGCGTCCTGCCGGCGATGTTCTTTTCGAAGGCATACCGGGCGATGCACCGGGCGCCGTTCCCGCACATTTCCCCTTCGCTGCCGTCGGCATTGAAAAGGCGCATGGTGAAATCGGCATCCGGGGATATTTCCGCGACAAGCACACCGTCAGCCCCGAGGGACTGACGCCTTCTGCAGTACGAAACGGCTGCCCTGGAAAGAAATTCCGCCGGATACTGCCCCGACATGTTGTCAAGAACAATGAAATCATTGCCGTTGCCCTGCATTTTCGTAAATGGAATCACGGTTATCTCCCCCGGATGATAGTTTATTTACTCGTTTACAATACTACCTTACGCTACCAAATTTTACTCCATGATACAACCGCCGTTTTCTGCTATATTGATGTATTTACACGGGTCTGAAGGAGGAAACGTCATGAATCCCAGGGAACTGCTCCGGCATCTGGAAAACGGGAAAAGGATCCTGATCCTGGATGGAGGCATGGGAACGCTTCTCGCGGAAAAGGGCTGGAATCCCCCCGCCCTGCCCGAGGAAATGAACCTCGGCAGTCCCGAAATCGTGGAATCCATTCATGCATCCTACCGGTCGGCCGGGGCGGACATTCTCGAAACCAACACGTTCGGGGGCAGCCCCGTCAAGCTCGCGGCACGGGGGCTTGGCGCACGGGCGAAGGAAATCAACGCACGGGCGGCCGCCCTGGCCCGTTCCGCGGCCGGGACGGAGTGTCTTGTCGCCGGTTCCATGGGACCCCTGGGGGAACTGCTCGCTCCCTTCGGAAAACTGACCTTCGAAGAAGCCAGGAAAGTATTTCGGGTCCAGGCGGAGGGGCTGGCCGAAGGAGGGGCGGATTTCTTCCTCATCGAGACCATGCTCGATCTCAGGGAAGCCAAGGCCGCCGTGCTGGCGGTGAAGGATGCCGCTCCCGGCATGGCCTTCGTGGTGAGCTTCACCTTCGACCGACTGGGGCGCACCGTCACGGGGACTCCCCCCGAAGTGGCGGCCCGATGGGCCTGCCTTGCAGGGGCTTCCGGAGTGGGAGCCAATTGCGGCGTGGGTCCCGAAGCCTATATCCCCGTGGTCCGGGAACTCGTCTCCCATGCGGGGCTGCCCGTGTTCGTCTACGCCAACGCTGGCCTTCCCGGAGACGGGGACTACATATCCCCGGAACGCTTCGCCGCTCTGGCACAAAACCTGGCAGGGGCAGGAGCCGCGGTGGTCGGAGGATGCTGCGGAACCACTCCGGAGCATATCGCAGCCCTGACGGGCGCCCTCCGAGACCGCCTTCCCGTCCGGAGCACACCCGCCCCGGGCACTCCCCTGGCGAGCAGGAACAGGCTCGTCCTTGCCGGGAAGGGACATCCCTTCCTCGTGGTCGGGGAGCGAATCAACGTCTCCCGGAAATCCCCCCTCCGGGACGAAATCGCCAGGGGGGAATGGGGAACGCTCCGGGAGGAAGCACGGAACCAGTCCGTGGCCGGGGCGATGGTGCTCGACGTCAACGTGGGCCTTCCGACCATCGACCAGGAAGCGGCCATGAAGGCCGCCGTCGCCGCAGCTGAGCAGTCGTCGGACCTTCCTCTCTCCATAGACAGCGACTCCCGTTCGGTCCTCGAATCCGGCCTGTGCGCCGTCACGGGCATCCCACTGATCAATTCCTTCACGGCCAGGGATGATTCCCTGTACCCCGGGCTTGCCCTGGCGAAGCTTCACGGGGCGGCCGCAGCGGTCCTCCCCATTGACACAAACGGCCTTCCCGAGAAAGCGGATGAGCGGATCACCGTCATCAGGAACATCCTCTCCGCGGCGGACTCCCTCGGCTTTCCCCGGAACGCCCTCATCGTGGACGGCCTGACCCTCGCGGCAGGGGCCGACATGAACGCCCCCGCCGCTACGCTGGAGGTGCTCGCCTTTCTCCGGGACGAGGGAATTACCTCCATGCTCGGAGTGAGCAACATCTCCCACGGCATGCCGGCCCGGGCCCTTCTGAACAGGACCTTCCTGGCCATGGCGGTTTCGTCCGGCCTCGATTCGGCGATCATGAATCCGCTGGACCCGTGGATGATGGAGACCCTCGCCGCTTCCGAGCTGCTTTCCGGGAGAGATCCCCGGGGAAGCCGCTTTATCGGCGGCGCCCCGGGCTTTTTCTCCTCCCGGCAGCCTTCGGGACCGGCGGCGGACACCCCCCGGTCCCCGGAGAAAAATGAGGCCGCCCTCCTTCCTGAAGGCCCTTACAGGGACCTGGGGACGGCCATCCTCGAAGGAGACGGCTTCCGGTCCGGCAGCCTGGCGGGACGCCTTCTCGACGGGGGAGCCTCCCCGCTGTCAGTGGTGAACGAAGGGGTCATCCCAGCTCTCGAAGCGGTGGGCGGAAAATACGACAGGGGCGAGTTTTTCCTCCCCCAGCTCATTTCCTCGGCGGAGGCTGCCCGGACGGTCTGCGACAGGGCCATGGAGCTTCTCGCGGCCTCCGGGGGCGAGCCCAGGGGGCGGATACTCCTCGCCACCGTGGAGGGAGACCTGCACGACCTGGGGAAGAACGTGGTGGGCACCATCCTCAGAAGCCACGGGTACCTGGTGACCGACCTCGGGAAGGACGTGCCCTGCTCCGTCCTTCTCGAGGAGGCGGAAAAAGGACAGTATGACGTCATCGGGCTGTCCGCCCTCATGACGTCCACCATGAGGACCATGGCGGCAGCCGTCTCGGAGATCCGGCGCCGTCTGCCCCGGGTCTTCGTCCTGGTGGGCGGGGCGTCCGTGAGCGCTTCCTTCGCGGACTCCATCGGGGCCCACGGTTTCGCCCCCGATGCGGTGAGCACCGTCCGCCTCGTGGAGACCCTCCTCGGCGGACGGGACAGAAAGGAGGAATGAAGGGCATGTTTATCCGGGATATCCTCGGGCGGACCCGGCCGGCCGTCTCCTTCGAGATCTTCCCGCCGAAGCCGGAAACGCCCCTGGAAACCATCTACGGCACCATCGCCGCCCTCAGGAAACTGTCCCCCGACTTCATCAGCGTTACCTACGGCGCCGGGGGAAGCAGCAGGGAGAGGACCGGGGAGATCGCCTCCGCGGTCCAGAACCGGTGGGGGCTCACCTCTCTGGCCCACCTGACCTGCATGGGATCCTCCCCTTCGGAGATCGAGGGGGTCATGGAAAAACTGGAACAGGAAGGAGTCAGCAACATCCTCGCCCTCCGGGGCGACCCGAGGCCAGGGGAGGAACGGGCGGACAGCCCCTTCAGCTACGCCGCCGACCTGATCCGCCACATCAGGAAAGGCCATTTCAGAGACTTCTCCATCGGAGCCGCCGCATACCCCGAGGGGCACCCGGAATGTGCCTCCCCGGAGGAGGATCTGCGGCACCTCAGGGAAAAAACAGACGCCGGTGCGGATTTCCTCATAACCCAGCTCTTCTTCGACAATGAAATCTTCTTCCGTTTCATGGAGAACGTAAGGGCCACAGGAATTGCGGTACCGGTCCTCGCGGGCATCATGCCCGTGCTCAACGCCAGGCAGATCGGCAGGATCGTGGCCCTCTGCGGCGCGTCGATCCCGCCGAAGTTCGCCAGGATCATGTCCCGGTACGAGCACTCCCCCGCCGCCCTGGCCGAGGCGGGCATCGCCTACGCCACGGAGCAGATCATCGACCTGCTCTCCTGGGGGGCTGAAGGGATCCACCTCTACACCATGAACCGGCCGGACGTCGCGGAGAGGATCATGGGCAGCCTGTCCTCCGTCAGGGACACCCTGGCCGGGAAGTGACGCCGGTCCATGAACGTCCTCCTCGTCGATCCGCCCTACCGGACATCCTACCCCCCCGTGGGCCTTCTGAAGATCGGACGGTTCCACCGGGAGCGGGGGGACGCCGTCTCCTTCGTCCGGGGGATGTCCCCCCGGGCGGCCGGGAAGTTCTGGGACAGGATCTACACGGCGAGCCTCTTTACTTTCCAGTGGAACACCGTGGTGCGGACCCTCAGGTTCTACGGAGGCTCCGTGGGGGACCCCCGGAGGGACCTTTTCGCCGGCGGCCCCCTTGCGACTCTCCTGGGCAGGGAGCTCGGGGAGGCCGTCCCGTGCCGCCCCGTTCCGGGAATCGTGGACTCGGCGGAAAAAATTGGCCTTGATGGGGGCGACATCGACAGCCTGCTGCCGGATTACTCCCTCCTTCCCTCTACGAAAAGCTACCCGGTGCTGGAACATGCGTGGATCGCGTCGGCCACAAGGGGCTGTTCGGGGAAATGCGCCTTCTGCTCGGTCCGGGAGGTGGATCCCCGGTGCGTGGAGTACATCCCGCTGAAGGACCAGATCGACAACTGCAGACGGTCCCTGGGTGAGAGAGACGCCATGGTGCTCCTGGACAACAACGTGGCCATGTCCCCTTTCCTGGAAAAAATCGCCGGGAATTTGGCCTCCGAAGGCTTTGCACGGGGAAGGGGCAAAACCGCCGACTTCTCCCAGGGATTCGAGCCGGCCCTCTTCGCAGGGCCGGAGGGAAACCGCCGGGCCGACATCCTCGCGATGCTTCCCCTGGACCCCATCCGCATCGCCTGGGACTTCCCGGGGGAGCTGGACATCTACGAACAGGCGGTCACCGCCTTCGCGAAAAGAGGCTTTTCTTCCTTTTCCACCCCCCTCCTCTACGGATTTTCCGACCGGCCGGAGGATATGTACCTGCGTCTCCTCCGGATCACCGAGCTGGAGCGGGAGCTGGGAATAAACATCCAGGCGGAGCCCATGGGGTATCTCGCGCCGTTCCGGAAGCGGCGCCCTTCTCCGGGGGAAAGGGCACGGACCTGGGACTGTTCGGAAGGAGAGGTCCGCCGCTTCGAAGAACTGCTGAAAAAATTCCGGACAGGGAAAAAAGGGGATGTGGAAGGATTTTCGGCCGTTTTCGGGAAGGGGCCGGAGGATTTCAGGGAAAGACTGCGCCGCCGGGAGTGATCACCGGCGGCGCTTTTTTACGTTCAGCTTTCGTTCAGCCCCCGAGGTAGGCCCTGATGATCTCAGGATCCCCGGCGAGTTCCGTTCCGCTGTCGCTCTTGATGAACCGCCCCGCTTCGAGGATGTACCCCCTGTCGCTGATTTCCAGAGCCTGGGTGGCGTTCTGCTCCACGAGCAGCACCGTCATTCCCGCGTCCCGGATCTGCAGAATGGTCTCCATGAGGGTGTCCACCACAATGGGCGCCAGGCCGAGGGAGGGCTCGTCGAGAAGAAGGATCCTGGGGCTCCCCATGAGGGCCCTGGAGATGGCCAGCATCTGCTGCTCCCCGCCCGAAAGGGTGCCGGACCGCTGTTTCAGGCGCTGTTTCAGGATCGGAAAGAGCCTGAAGCACCGTTCAAGGTCCTCCCCTATTC
>JAPXRK010000099.1:0-6096 GCA_033813575.1 Synergistales bacterium | reverse complement strand
ATCTTCCGGTTGGTTCTCTTTTTCAGACGTTTTACCGTACCCTTTCGGGTGAAAGCGAGGTGGTCGCAATGCAGTTGACAGTGTCGGTCCTTGCGGCTCTGATCCTCTTTTCCATGCCGCTCCAGGGGGCGTCCGCAACAGAGGAAACGGTGACCGTGGAAGAGGAATTCACCCTCGAGGAGGACATCCCCGAGGACGACGGGCCTGATTTCTACAGCGGGCGGGACGGCGACATCTTCGCATCCGCGGTCGACCTGTTCGGTCCGCAACAGGAACAGGAAGAGTTTGAAAGCCTCGACCGGGATTACCCGCTCAGCCCCGAAGAAGAGAAGGCCCTCGCGGCGGCCATGGAAAACCCTGATGAGCTGAACGTACTCACCCTCGCCATACTGAGGGCACGTAAAGCCTCATCCATACTGGATTCCCTGAAGTCCGGCGAAAGAAAACCCCTTTCAGAAGAAGGCCTGGATAACCTTCTGTACCTTGCCCTGGCCAATGCCCTTTCAGCAGCGGAACTTGCCCCTGACGAACCGGACTTTCTTTTCCTCGTCGCCCAGGTCTACGCCGCCTTCGGTCCGAACCCATTCACCCTCGAACTTGCCGAAGAGGCTGCTTCCGGGACACTTGAACTTGACCCATCCTACGCAGAGGCACGGCTTCTACTCGGTATTCTGCAGTACCGGAACAGGTCCTTCGCCCCGGCGATAGACAACCTGGAAAGGGCGGTTTCGGAAAAACCGGCTCTGCTCGACTTCCGGACCGCATCCCTGCTCGGTGCCGCCTATTTTCTTGAAAACGGCCTTCCCCGGGGAGAGCAGTTCTTTCGAAAGCACCTTTCATCCGGGGAGCCCAACGGTCCCGCCCTTTTCTGCCTTGGGGTGATCCTCCACGGGATGGAAAAGCTGCCGGAAGCCAAAGAAACTATGAGGCTGGCGGCGGAAGCCTTTTCCCAGGACACTGAAAAGGCTGCCTATGCGCGTTCAGTTCTTGCTGAATGGACCGAAGGGAAGTGAAGGAAATGAAGACAGCGGGAACGAGGCATTACGGGAAATTCTTCTCTCTCTTTTTCCTGTTCACCCTCCTCACCCTTCATCTCTTCTCCTTCGGCGGACAGGCACTCGGGGCATCCCTCGAGGAGGAGATGCTGAGCGAACTGGGCAAGGTACGGGATAATTTTGCGGCCTCCGAACCCCAAAGGGGTCAGTTTTCCGATGAAGGGAGTTTCAACTCCGCACGGAAAAAATGGCTGAATGATTTCCAGAACGCTTCCGACGGCGTTCGGACAACCTACAAAAACAGGGACGGCCGGTTCGCCGAGATCAAGGACGCCATAAAGTCAGCAGGCATGGAAAAGGATTTTCTCAACTCAGGGAGCGCTCCCAAGACTCCTTCAAGCGACATCGACCTGACGGAGATGAAGCCCGGAGGCGCGAAAAAACTGGCCGACCAGCTCAACGCAAAAGGCTATTCCATCCGTCCTGACCCGAACGTCCCCGGACGGTACGTGGATCCCGCGAAGAAGCTCGTTATCTGGGAGACCCCTCCGAACCTGCGGACCGGGAGCCCGGAATGGCGGAACTGGGTGACCTCCCGGGCGGGCGCGGAAGATACCTTTTCCACCTCGGGCGGTCTCTTCGAGACCTCAGGCGGCAAGGTGGGCGCAAAAGACCCCGCCGGAGCGGTCCTCGACAACGTCAAAAAAGCGGTGGAGGCAGGGATCGGAAAGAACCCCGCAGGCGGGGAGATCGATCCCAAAACCATCGGCAAAAGCGTCAAGAAGGCCATGGAATGGACGGGAACAACACCGAAAAAGGGAGATGCCGCAGAGTTCGCCAGGCAGGCGGAGAACCTGCGGAAAGGAAGAAGCTGGGAGGAAGCGGGTATAACAAGCCCCAACGATCCCCCGGAGGTGAAAAACAAAAAGATCCGGCAGTGGCTCGATAAAGCCCAGGATTCCCTGTCGAAGTCCTACCAGAAGGCCCAGAGGCAGAGCCAGAAGATCACGGACGGAAAAGTGAAGGAACTCACGGAAATACTGAACAAAAAGCCCCCCATGTCCAAAGCGGACCAGAAGACGTGGAGAAAACTGACGGACGAGCTCCATACAATCTCGAAAAGCAACGGTGAGACCCTGAGAAACATCGCAGAAAAGGCCCCGGAAATCGGGGGAAAGATCACGAAACAGCAGGTGCGGCTGAATCCTGACGGCACGGTAACGGACCTGAAAACGGGCAAGACCATGACCAGGAGCCAGTTTGCGGACAGGACAGCACCGGGAACAAAAAGAACAGTCCCGAAGGTGATCAAGCCCGAGCTTCCCAAAAAACCGGCGGTTCCGATGCCCCCTCCCCCGTCGAAGCTGGTGAAGGTCGGAACGGGCATTATTATGATCTACCAGGGATACGAAGCCCTCAAGGCATATTCCGACTACCTTGACAAAGCCGCACGGGAGGATCCGGAGAATTTCGGCCTCCTTACGGTAGGGAAAGGCATCGGGTACGGGGTGGCGACTCTTTTCGGCATTCCAGGGCTGATCCAGATGGGGGAACAGATCGGCCTCTCCACCCGGGAACAGTACCTCAAGGACCTTCGGGAGGGAAAGGAATGGCTTCTGCCTCCCGCTGTCTGGGCGGGGGCCTACGCTGCCTGGGAGTTCGGGAAGTCTGTGACCATAGGCCCGCTCATCTCCGGGGGCGAAGCGATCCTTGAAGGATACGGACTTGCCGGAGACCTCCTTGACGCCCGGAAAGCTGCCCGGCGGGCGCTGGACATGAAGCAGCGGCTTGATACGGCCTACAAACCTCTCTCCGACCTCATGACCCATGTCATCGGAGGTCCTCTCCCGCCTATATGGGAGAAAAACCGCTGGAAATACTACAGGATATTCAAACCTATCCTCGACGACCCGGAAGCCCTTGATAAGCTCATGAAGACTCCCGCAGGGAAAGACCTGTGGAAATGGATGAAGGAATACAAGGACAAAAGAGCGAAGGAACTCGGCATTACCTTCGGCTCTCCCGGGGCGGACAACCCCGACGATAACGATAACATCGGGAAGGCCATGCTCGCTCTTCCTCCCCAGGAGCGGGGGCTCTATCTCCGGGCGGCGGAAAAGGGAAACACCTTCGTCATGGATTTCCTTTCATCCCGGAACAGGGGAGCCTTTTCCGAACCGCTGGGTCCGGAGACCCTGGGAGCCTTTCTCCAGGCCTCGACATCCGATGAGCGGGTAACCTTCGAGGCTCCATTCTCCGAAGAGCAGAGAGCTGCTGCGGAAGAAATCTACAGGGACCTTCTGAAGGCTGTGGCGGAGACACCCGACGTGGCGATCCTTTCGTCCGGGTACGCAAAGGGAGCGGCGGCCCTCCTCGGCCAGTCCGAACCTGCCACCCTTCTGCAGCCTGGAGAAGCCGGCGAATCCCTCGAAAAGTTCAGGCTGCTCATCCTCCCGAGCGGATCCCTGTCAGACTGGAGCCTCTCGGAAACCTTCCGGAACGCGGTGGAAAAATACGTTTCCTCGGGAGGGACCCTGCTCGCTTTCTCCCAGCAGCTCGGGAAAGAATACGCCGTTCTGCCCGGGAAGGTGACCGCCTACGGATTCGCGGAAGACCAGAGCTGCCAGTACGCCTCTGCACGGATTACCGCTTCGAACGGGGCCTTCTGCTCCATGACGACCCCTACGCCGGATTTCAACGTGGACGGGTATTTCCTCGACTACCCGGCCGAAAGCGAAATATGGCTTTCGAGGACAAAAAACGACCAGCCCTGTATGATCTCTTTCCCCTGGGGCAAAGGACGGGTCGTACTGTCGACCCTGTACCTGGACTGGGCTGCAGGCAACCACCAGGGGACCGTCCATGAACGGCTCTTCTTCAGAGACCTTGTCTCTTTCCTTCTCGATAAGCCCCCGGTTCTCACCCATGAGGGCAAAACCGTCCGCGTTGCCCTTCCGGAACCGGAAACAGGCGACCGCGGGATTTCCTTTTCCCCTCTTCTTTTCGGCCCGGACGGCGCCGGGATAGAGGTCTCCCCGCAACCCGCCGCCGGAAAGGAACTGGAGCTTTCCCTTTCCGGAGTCCCCGGTTTTTATCGGCTCGGCGGCGTGTTCACCGACGGATCGGGAAAGAAAACGGGAGAGACTTTTCCCAGGACGCGCTTCGGCCTGAGTGTCCTCCCGAAAGGCATTTCAGATGCTGGAGACAGCCAAAGGAACGGCGTGAGCGTTTCGGTTGCCAGCGACCTGGAGAACTACATCAGGGGTGCGGAAGGACGGTTCTCCATCCTCCTGTGGAACCGGGGGACGGATGAAAAAACAGTCCGGATCGACTGGAGGTTCCCTCACAACTCCGGAAGTGCACCGGGAGCGGAGAAAGGAAAATATGCGGGCTCGAACACCCTGGTCCTGAAACCGGAGATGCGGGAGACAATCAACCTTTCCATTCCGATCGTGAACACCGACGGCATCGACCGCCTGTGGGTAGATGTCTATGACGGCCGGTCAGGGGAGAAAATGAGCACAGTATCGAAAGGATTCTATACGAAGAGTCCTTCCGCCGAAGTTTCCGTCCTCCTTGCGGGCAGGACGTTCCCGGAGGGAAGCGAGCTGAAGGGCGAGGTCTCCTTCAAAAACCCCTTCAGGGCGAAAGGAACAGGCACCCTGAGAATCAGGACCGCCGACTCGGCCGGGAAAACTCCCGTTGACGAGGAGATGGACTTCGAGGTATCCGAGGACGGGGCAACCGTTCCATTCCAGATTTCCCTCCCGGAAAACACTTTTTCCGGAGAGTGCTCTCTTCAGGCGTTTATAGTCCTCAGGGGGACCGTCGTCGGAGTAGGAAGCGCCTCGTTCACCTACACCGGCAGGCCGTACGCCCTGAAGGGAAAGATCACCGACCGCATCACCGGGGCTCCGGTCTCCGGAAGTGAAGTGGAATTTCATCTCGGCGATTCCTCCTTCAAAGGGAAAACCGACGGCGGCGGAATTTTCGAGGTTGATCTCCCCGACGGGCGATACAGCATCGAAGCCTCGGCAGAAGGATTCAACATATATACTGCCGAGGCGGTCATTGCCCCGGAGGACAGGGCGGAATATCCCATAGCCCTTCTTCCCCTCGGCAAGGGAGAGGGAACAGGAATGGTCTCGGGACGGGTTTTCGACAGGGTAACCGGCGATCCCGTGCCCGGATGCCTGATCGATATTGTCAGGGGAAACGAAAAGTACACGGTAAAAAGCGATGCCTCGGCCCGGTATTCCCTGGCCCTGCTTCCCGGCGATTACCTTGCCCGCTGTTTCGTGGAAGGGCAAAGCGTGAACACGTCTGAGTTTCCTTTCCGGGTCACGGAAGGATGGGAACAGCCCCTGGACCTCTATCCCCCGCTGGGGAAAATACGGCTCAGGATCCTTGACACCATCTCTGGAAAGGAGGTGGGGAACGTTTCCGCCATTCTCCGGACAGCCGATCTTTCAAAGGAAGACGGCTGGAATCGGGACATTTCCTTCGCCGTCAACGGCGGTCCCACCGCCCTGACCGCTTCCGGGAGAAGAGCCCTGAGGGTATCGGCCGACGGGTACAGGATGCTTGAAACGGAAATCCTCGCCGGGGAAAGGACAGGGGAAACCCTTCTCTATCTGACCCCGAAGAAAGGATCGCTTAAGGTCGTCTGTGCCGATCTCGTCAGCGAAGATCCCCTGGCGGGGGCTGCCGTCTCCGCAGGGCGTCCGGGGCAGCCCGCCTCCGAAATGAAAAAGACCGGCGACGACGGAGGATGCATTTTCAACCTCGAGGACGGACGATGGGTTTTTTCCGTCGAGGCGGAAGGGTACGTCACCCTTTCCACGGAATGGTATTCGACGGTCCACGCCGAAACAGAGGTCCCGGAGGTGAAACTGTATCTTTCCCGGGACACGCAAAAAAAACCGGGAAGCGCACGGATAGCCGTCCTCGACAGGATGACGGCCAGTCCCGTTGCAGGAGTTTCCGTTGAAGTGGCCTCACCCCAGGGATTCCAGCAGGGCGTAACGGACGACAGCGGCCTGGCCGCCATCGGGATTCCCGACGGGAGAGTCGCTCTCAGATTCACACGGAAGGGATACGC
>JAPXRK010000098.1:0-6132 GCA_033813575.1 Synergistales bacterium | reverse complement strand
CACTTCCAGAGTGTACCTGAGGTGGATCCTTTCCGTGTTCTTGTGGGCATCCCTGCCGAGGGGGCCGAGGTTCAGCACCGGGATGTCGAGCTCGGCGAGGGCATCGGTGGGAAGGCTGTACAGCTTCCCCCAGCCCGGCATGTTGCGCGCGAAAACGTCCATTTCCGATGGCGGCCCCTGGAAGCCGCAGTAGCTCAGGTCGGAAACGCCTTCAAAAAAGGGACGGAGCTGCAGCGTTTCTCCGAACCTGATCTCCCCCTCCCGCACCGTCTCTCCTGCCGCCCACGCTGCGGTGCGCTCTCTCTCTGAATCTCCGAGGCTGCTCCTGTGGGGGTACCAGGGCGGCAGGAAACCGACAACCACAAGGGGACCGGCGAGACCGCACAGTTCAACCATGGCCTCGACAAGGGCGATTGCCCGGTCCCTCTCGTCGGCATCTTTGGTCCCCGAGGCAAGAGATTCCTCAACAAAAAGATCGAAATTGCTCCCAAGCAAATCCGCCGCCATGCGTGATAGATCGGCGAAATCAATCACCCGGGGATTCCAGTTCCCTGGAGGATTTTTTGTTCCGTCAAGGGAAGAGAACGCTTCGGCGTTCTTCCGGTACCGGCTGATGGACTGGTCAAGGGCCTTGGCGGCTATGGAACGCATGTCCGAAAGTATTTGCCCGGGCAGCCTGGTTGCCGTGAGATAACTGTAGAATGCGAAACCGCGTGTCATTATGGTCGCGGAATACTCCCGGCGGAGATCCGTCTGGCGCATACAGCCGAAAGGCGGATAAGACCTGCCGAAAAGGGAGTCCGCATACTCAGGGTTGCCGTCGAGCATGAGGTTGATGTGTGACAGGATGGGGGCGGCACAAAATCCTTCGTAGTATTCCCCTACATGAGTTTCCTTGCCGGCGCAGAAGAAAAAAGGATTGATTTTACCTATGCTTCCAAGGTATATTGATATTTTTGCCTCCCCGCCGGCGGCGAATGTGGGTTCGAGCATGACGCATGCCAGGAATCGCAGCCCTTCCTCTTTCTGGATGCGCGCCAGGAATGACGCAGCGGACAGCATGCCGCATGAATTGTTTTCCTCGTCGGGGACGGCGAGAAAGGCTATGTTCGCCCCGAGCCCCGTGCCGTCCCCGGCAGCCCGCATCAGCAGTTCCATGCCGCCGGCAAGCCCGCTCTTCATATCGGCAACGCCCCGTCCGAAAAGCCACTCCCCCGTTTCGAGATCCTTCCGCACCTCCGGGGAAATATCCGCAGCCCGAATCCTCTCTGTATATTCCTCCGGATCGAATGCAAATGGAGCGAGGGAACCGCATGCCTGAACCCCCACCACGTCCATATGCCCGGCAAGCAGCACCGTTTCGGCGGTGGGTTCCGGCGCCCTCACCATGGCGAAGACGAAATGTCTTCCCAGGGGGTCGTTGTCCAGCGGCAGAAGGCGGATGTCTTCCGGGTGCCCGCGGAAATAGGGCTGCACCGAAAGAGTATCGAAGATAAAGCGTGCGATTGCGTTCTCGCCCTCCCGTGAAGGGGAAACGCTCCTGAATTTCACTAGATCGGTCAGAAGCCTGTACAGTTCGCTGCCTTCATATCTGTTCATTTTTTTTGCCTTTCCCGGGAACGTCACTCCGAATAGACACCTTCCCTCAGATATGCATTCAGCATCTGCCTGTCCATACGGGCAATTCCAAGATCTTCCAGGGTGACGCCCGTTTTCCGGAAATCAGTTCCCGTCATAACGGAGGCCAGCGTTATCATAGATTCAATCACCGGCACATCCACTCCGAACTTTTTTGCCAGTTCGCTGAAAATATGGCATCCCACGGGAATATCCTCCGTAATATACCTGTTGTGGATCGTAAAGGGCCCTGTACCCAGCGCAAGAGTGTACTGCTCGTTGAAGGGGACCTCGAACTTCTCCCCCATGTGCTCGGCCCCCAGTATATTCGACCGGGAGAAAAAGGCCTTCTCCGGGAAATCCTGGATCCCCACACCCATGGCTTCGGCAATGGCGCATTCCTCCCGGTACAGGGCAAGCTGCACCCGTGAAATGGACGGACAGTAGGCATGGGAGTAAATGGAGAAATCGTACTTGTTCTCACCGTAGACCACGCCCCAGTTCTCCATGGCGCCCACTCCCAGGATGGTTCCCGGGCAGTGCAGTATGGGATTGACGTTGCTGAACCCTATGTCCGCTATCGTATCGCCCCGGACAGGGTGGACCACTGAATCCAGGGAAGGCACGAACTCCTTTGACGCGAAAAAGGCATCCTGGTCCGTCATGGGCAGCGCGGCGCCCCGGAGGCTTATGGCCCAGTAGTTGACGCTTACCTCTGGCATCTGTTCCCCTCCGGCCATTTTTATCCGGATGCCGTAGGGCTGACTGCTCCATTCCCCCACGATGACCTTTTTGCTGCATCCGGCCTCACGCATCATTTTGCGCAGAAGGAGAGAACCGAAGTTCGCCGTAGTGAAGTGGATGGCCATTCCGTCCTCGAGGCAGGGAATGAGCTTCTCGAGGAACGCCCTGTACCCAACTGCCGGGAAGCTTATAATCACTATCCCTGCCCCCTCGACAGCTTCCTTTATGTCGTTGGTGACCACGTCTATTTTGGCAAGCCCCTCTCGCTTGAATCCGTACAGGCTTTCCTGTTTTCCGCTGACGCGGATCTCCCTGTTCTTCGCTATACACCCGAGACCGCCAAAAAAGTCGGGAAGCTCGTACAGCCGAACCTCCCTGCCGGCAAGGGCCGTGCACGCGGCATGGCCCCTGGCCGTGGCTCCTCCTCCGAGGACTGCGACGGGCCTGTTCCCGAGATATTCCATCCCATTCATGGCATAACCTCCTATAGTCTGCCCCCGAGCACAAGCCGGGGAAGCCAGAGTGCAAGCTCCGGAATGTACGTGACCAGCAGAAGCGTGGGAAGCCAGGCAAACACTATAAATATCATTGCCGGCTTCATCATCTGTGAAACAGGCGTCTTCGCCATCCGCCCGCCGAAATAGAGCGTGGGCGCAGTAGGCGGAGTCACGTTTCCGAGTCCCAGGTTGGTTCCTATGATCGCCGCGAAGTGGATCGGGTGGATCCCGAGCGAAACCACGACCGGAAGCAGAATGGGCGTGCACAGCAACATGGCGCTCACGTCATCCATTATCATTCCGATGATGATCATGAAGATATTGATCATGAGCATAATAACGTACTTGTTGCTGGAGATTGCCGTGAGGAAGGCTATGATCATGGCCGGAAGCCGCTCCTGGACATAAATCCGACTCAGCATCATGATGCAGTACATCATGAGCATGACGACTCCCGTAGTCGTCGCAGTCTCGATAATCACCTCGATAAAATTGTTCCGGTTCAGCCCCCTGTAGATCAGGAATCCCACCGGTATGGAGTACAGAACGGCAACCGCCGCCGCCTCCGTCGGGGTCATGATGCCGCCGTAAATGCCGCCGAGCACGATCACAGGCATGAAAAGGGCAGGAACCGCCTTTTTCCCGCGGCTTCCGAGAAGCTCGACCTTCTCCTGGAAGGTGATCTGCGGCGTCACGTTTATGTTGGGGTCGTTCCTCAGCAGAATGAGGTTCAGAATGCTGAGAAGGATCATGAGCACGATCCCCGGCCCGACGGTGGCAAGAAAACACGCGAGCACCGACTGCTGCCCCACCCACGCGAACAGGATCATCTGGGAACTCGGGGGGATCAGCAGGCCCAGGGGTGCCGCGCAGGATACCAGGGCGGCACTGTGCCCCATGGGATAGCCGTTTTCCCGGAGACGGGGGAACATGATGGAGCCGATGCACGAAAGGGTCGCGGCACAGCTTCCGGAAATGGACCCGAACACCGCACACGAGACCACGGCCACGACTCCCAGGCCTCCCTTTATCCGCCCGACGAACACATCGACGAAATTGACAAGGGACGTGCCGATGCCTCCCCTGTCCATCATACCGCCGACCATGATAAAAAGCGGAATGGCGAGAAGCACAATGGAACTCATCTGGCTGAATCCGTAGGGAAGAAGGAACGACGGGTCGTAGCCGTGGGTTATCACCATGAAGGTGGTTGAAAGCATAAAACAGAAAGGAACCGGCAGCCCGAGAAGAAGGGTAATGATAATCAGCAGAAGTGCAATGGTAATTGCCATAGGCGTTTCCTCCAGATTTCGGCCGCGGCCCGACAGTATCCTCCGGGGCCGTGACCGGGGTAGACTCAGCTCAGGATGTTCCCTCCTGCGCTCCGGACAAGAAACTGAAAAGGCCGTCGAAAAAATGGACCACTGCATAGAAGGACATGAGTGCGTATCCGGCGAGCACCGAAGACTGGGAAATAAAAACCGGTATCCGCAGCCCTGTCGTCCGGGGCATCCACTCGATGCTGTACAGTACCATGTCAACTGCCCACACGGTGAACAGAATGCACAGGACTGCCATGGTCATGTCCATAACAACCGCGAGGAGCGCTCTTCCCCTGGGGGGAAGAAACTGGGGAATAATGTCCGCCTTCACGTGGCTCTGGTCATAGACGCCATAAGAACTTCCCATGAAATAGAGCCAGAAGGCAGCGATAACCACGATCTCCTCCATGCCGAAAAGGTCGGATTTGAACACGTACCGCAGCAGCACGGTCACGCACATGATGAGGACAACAAAAAGGCTGCTCAGCACCAGAAGAGCGCGCTGCAGCCAGAGGATGAACTTCCAGGCAGAAGAATTTTTGACTGCGTCCAAAAATCTCAATGGGGATCCCTCCAGGCGTGCCGGGCAGCCATCGCCGCCCGGCACGAAGAGTGTATTACTTCAGAGATTCTTTTATTTTGTCCAGCGTTTCCTTTCCGTAGGTCTTTTCCAGTTTGGGCCACGTGGTGTTCCGTATTGTTTCGGCGAGTTCGGCCATCTCCTTCTCGGGGATTGGAATGATCTTGACGCCGAAATCGGCCAGTTTTTTCTGGAACTCTATATCCTCCGCTTTGCTGTCTGCAAAACTCTTGTCCGCTTGCTCATTTACAGCTTTTAAAATTACTTTCTGGTCGGCCTCGGAAATCTGGTCCCAGACCTTTTTGCCCACGATGTAGGCCGTCTGGTCGAACAGGCAGTTGTAGGGAACGTAGAATTTAATCACGTCCCGGAAGCTCAGGTAGTTGATCTGGGACGATCCGCCGATCCATCCGTCGCAGACCCCGGTCTGGATGGCGCTGTATGTATCGGCATAGGGAATGGAAGTCGTCCGGAAGCCGAGATCCTCGGCGGTTTCCTTGTACACCGCCAGGGGGGCGACACGGATCATGGCGTCCTTGGGCATGCCGGCCTTGAGAGGGTTCGCGGGTTCTTTCGCCAGGCCGACACCCACAAAACCGTCACCGTAGATACGGAGGAGATTGACGCCCAGTTTATCCAGGGATTTCTCGATAATGTCATAGACCACTGACCCGGGGGAAAGCTGCTTCTGCATTCCTTCACCCGTCTCGGCAAGGAAGGGAAGAGAGCCGACTTCAAGCATCAGGTCGAACTGGCTTGGAAGGAAAATGAGTCCCATCTCGATGGTCCCACGCCGGATCTCCTCGAACACCTGGGTATAGTCTCCAAGCTGGTTGGCAGGGAAGAGGTCGAGGATAATCCGCCCCTCGGTTTCTTTTTCAACCACTTCCTTGATGGCAAAAAGCGATTTTGTACCCCTGTACTCCGGCGCTGAAATGCCGGCCACTTTCAGCGTCATCGGTTTGGCGAAAGAAGGGACTGCAGCGGAGGAAAGAAAAATCGCTCCCAGGATAAAAATACCCAGCATCCGGTACGCCATGCTCTTCCTAACCATATGAATCACTCCTTTTTTTAAATGGTTTGATCCCCGGGAAAACGCAGTGCGCGAATCCCCTGTATTCTGCCCCCCCTTCATCTAGTGCCTGTATCTGAAACTGAATGAAATTTCTTCCGCACCCTTTTTCAGAATATGGATCCACTCGGGAATTTTCTCCTCCGGAAGGTGGTGCTTGGGAGCCGAAAGACCAAGGCTGGCAATGACAACGCTTTCCTGGGCGAAAATCGGAACGGCCAGCGTAATCTCCCCCAAGGTGAACGTTTCGTCTTCGAGGGCATAGCCCCTCTCTCGGATCTTTCCGTACTCCTCCAGCAG
>JAPXRK010000097.1:0-6195 GCA_033813575.1 Synergistales bacterium | reverse complement strand
GCTTTGCCGTGATCTGGCTCGGCATACTCTGGCAGCGCAGAGAGAAACAGGTAACGTCCGCGCTCAGATCTTTCCTGCCCGTCCGGGTGAGGGAATTTCTCGAAAACGGACGATAGGGTGAGGAAATTTCGATGAAAAGAGGTCGCCGTAGTGGAGCTTTTTCTTGTCGCTTTCGTCATGACCGTACTTTATAGGATCGCCAGGGCGCTGTTCCGCCTTGCCGCGGGCAGGAAGGAGCGGGAATCGAAAGAGAAGCTCCTGAAGGATGCCGAAACGGGCAGGCCCGGAGCCGCCGAACCCGCCCGCTGGTTCGGCTCCATGGAAGCGCCGTCGGTGAACGGATATTCCGTTCCCGGAGGGCTGGTCTACGTGGGGGAAAAGCTCCTTGACTATTCGGGATTCAACGATCCCTGCCTTCTCAACCCCTCGCTCAGGGCGGCTCCCGGGCTCTCCCCGTCGGTTCCGCTCCCCGGGCAGAGGCTCAGCTACGGAAAAGTGACCCCGGAGCAGCGGGGAGCCTACCTGTCGTGGCTCGCAGGGGGGCGGAATGATCCTGACACTGCCGTTCCCTATGTCTTCCTGTTTTTTTACGGCCTGGAACGGCGCCTCATGGTGGATGGCCAGCGGGGGCTTGTATCACCTGAAGAGCGGTCGGACATCGTGCTGGAAATCCTCCGGCTCCTTCAGATTTACGGAGAGAACAGGGTTTTCAGGGGGCACGCCCGGAACCTTCTCGCCATGGAGTGGATCCTCTGGGGGAACCCCGACGACCGCCCGGGGTACATCGACTTCACCGACAGGTACTGCGCGGAGCCTTTCGCGGCCGTTCTCGCCAGGTATGCGGCCCTGGACAGGCCCATACCGGCGGAAACGGCCCTCCAGTGGCTGATCCTTCACCCCGAGCAGGGTCTCAAAACACCTGCCCGGCGATGCCCCGACCTCTTCCGGAAGCTCTTTTCCCTCCGGTACGCGGAAAAGTTCGGCGAGGGGATGGTGATCCACCCTAACAGGACGCCCCTTACCCTCACCTACAGGGCGGCAACTCCATCCCTGGGAGACCGGCTGAGGATCCGCATTCCCCGGTTGCCGAACCCCTTCATTCTCACAGCCCCGGTGAAAAAGCTGGCTGCCCTCGCCGCCGTGTGCGCCGACGACCTGGATGGCTACAGCAGGTTTTTAGCCCGTGGAGGAAGCCCCGAATCCCCCGAGGCGGCCATCCTTCTGCCGGCGGAGCTGCTGACCGGCGCCCCCGCCGGGGAGGCCGTCAGGGAGAGGCTCGCCCGGCTCTGCCCGGAAAACCCCTCCCTGACTGACACAGCGAAGATCTTTGCCGTCCTTGGACAGACCCCTCCGCCAAAAATGGACCGGAAACGGGCGGCGGCCCTCGCAGACGCACTAGGGGGCTTCAACTTTGGCATGGCCCCCGATCCGGGGATTCACGGCTTTCCCCCGTCGACGGACGGCCCTGTAGCCCTCTTTTACCCCCGGGTCGTACCCCCGGCCCGGGAGGAATTCGCCGCCCTGACGGCACTGGTCCGCCTGGGAAGCCTGGCGGCCCAGGCTTCCGGCGAGGCTACGGAAGGGGAGCGCAGGGTAGTGGAGAATCTCATTTCCTCCAATGACGCCCTCTCACCGGAGGAGAAGCGGTCCCTCTCCGCCCTTGCCCTCTGGGCCTTTGCCGTGCCCCAGGGCGCCGCAGGTCTCAGGGGTATCCTTCGGTCCCTTCCGGAGGAAACGAAGCGTTCCCTGGGCCGTCTTCTCGGCGCCATCGCCGCCGCCGACGGCAGGGTGGACCCCGCGGAGGTCCGCGCCATAGGGAAGCTCTACGGCTACCTCGGTCTCAACAGCGACCAGGCAGCCAGGGACATCCACGCCGCCGTGTCAGGCACGGCTGTCCCGTCCGGAGGAACGGAAACAAAGGAAGGATTCTCCCTGGACATGGATCTCATCCGCCTCCGGGAAGAGGAAACCCGGCAGGTGAACGGCGTCCTCCGGGAGATATTCTCCTCAACGGAAGAAGAAACTCTCCCCGCGCAGAAGCCGCCGGAGGCGGACGGACCGCTTGCCGGCCTGGACAGTCCCCACCGGGAACTGCTCTCCGCCCTCCTGAAGCGGGAAACCTGGCGGAGGGAAGAGTACGGCTCCCTCTGCGCCTCCCTGTCCCTTCCTCCCGACGGGGCGCTGGAAATACTGAACGAATGGGCCTTTTCCTCGGCGGGGGCACCCCTCGCCGAGGACGGGGATCCCGTCTTTATCGACCTATCCCTGGCAGAGGAGGTTCTTTCCCATGGACAGCAAAAAGACGAAAATCCGGCCCCGTGAGCGGGACGCCATTATCCAGTCCCTCAGGGCGGGCGTGACTCCCCGCACGGGGCTCCACCACATCCAGGTCGGCCGGGCGAGGGAAGTGGAGGCCCTGCTGAAGGACCTCGACCGCATCCTTGACGGCGGGTCGGCCTTCCGGCTCATCATCGGGGCCTACGGATCGGGCAAGAGCTTCTTCCTCCAGCTCGTCAGGGCCATCGCCCTGGAAAAGGGGCTGGTGACCCTCCACGGCGACCTCTCGCCGGACCGCAGGCTCTATTCCACGGGAGGGCAGGCCCGGAACCTCTACGCCGAGCTGGCCCGCAACCTCTCCACCAGGACGAAGCCCGACGGGGGAGGCTTCCCCGGCCTCGTGGAGCGGTTCCTCTCCGAGACGCGGAAAGAGGCGGAAGCGGAGGGAAAGGGCATGTCCGCCGCCATCCGCGCCCGGCTGGAGAAAATCTCGGAACTGGTGGGCGGGTACGATTTCGCCTCCGTCATCGAGGCCTACTGGAACGGCTACGAGCGGGGCGACGACGATCTCCGGGCGAACGCCGTCCGGTGGCTCCGGGGGGAGTTCTCCACCCGCACCGACGCCCGGAACGCCCTGGGCGTGCGCACCATCATAGACGACGCCAACGTCTACGACACCTTCAAGATCCTCAGCCTCTTCGTCCGGCAGGCGGGCTACGGCGGCCTGCTGGTGAACCTCGACGAGATGGTGAACCTCTACAAGCTGGCAAGTTCCAAGGCCCGGCTCTCCAACTACGAACAGATCCTCAGGATACTCAACGACTGCCTCCAGGGCACCGCCGAGGCCGTGGGGTTCCTCCTGGGCGGAACGCCCGACTTCCTCTACGATCCCCGGAAGGGGCTCTACAGCTACGAAGCCCTCCAGTCCCGGCTCAACGAGAACACTTTCGCGAAGGCGGCGGGGGTGAGCGACTACGACGCCCCCATCCTCCACCTCGGCAGCCTGACCCCGGAGGAGCTCTACGTCCTCCTGGGGAACATCCGGAATGTCTACGCCTCGGGCGACCCGGCGAAGCACCTCGTACCCGACGAAGCTCTGGCGGCCTTCCTCGCCCACTGCTCCCACAAGATCGGCGAGGCCTATTTCCGGACGCCCCGGACCACCATCAAGGCCTTCGCGGATTTCCTCGCCGTGCTGGAGCAGAACCCGGACATCAAATGGACCTCCCTCATCGACGAAATTCCCGTGGAGGAGGACCGCCCCTCCGACATGCCCGAGATCGGTGAGGAGGAAGGCGAAGGGGAGGCCGGGGACGACGGGCTGACCTCCTTCACAATCTGAGGCCGCCGTGGAAGCCTCCGCCGGTTTCAACCGCCTGGCCGAGGGGGTCCGCCGCTGGGTCTGGAAGCAGGGGTGGCCTTCCCTCCGGGAGATCCAGGAGATGGCTCTTCTGCCCGTCCTCGACGGAAAGGAGGACGTGATCCTCAGCGCCGCCACCGCCGGGGGCAAGACTGAGGCCGCCTTCCTTCCAGCCTGCACCCGCATGGCGGAATCGCCCCTTCCCGGAACGGCCATCCTCTCCGTGAGCCCCCTCAAGGCCCTCATCAACGACCAGGCCAGGAGGCTGGACAGTCTCTGCGGCTCCGTGGGCTTTCCCGTCACCCCGTGGCACGGAGACGCTCCGGAGGGGGGAAAGAACGCCCTCCGGAAGAACCCCCGGGGTGTCCTGCTCATCACCCCCGAATCGCTGGAATCCCTGCTCATGAGCTCCCCCGCCTGGTGCGGCGAAGCCTTCGCCGGGCTGGTGGACGTCATCGTGGACGAGTTCCACGCCTTCCTCGGCACCGAACGGGGATGCCAGCTCCAGTCCCTCCTGCGTCGGATCGAGTTCCTCATCGGCCGGACGGTCCCCCGAATCGCCCTCAGCGCCACTCTCGGTGAGATGGAGAAGGCCGCGTCGGCCCTCCGGCCGGAGAAAACCCTTCCCTGCAGAATCCTCGTCTCGGAGGGAAAGGGCAGCGAACTTCTGCTCCAGGTCCGGGGATACAGGACGCCCCGGGCGGAAAAGGGGGAGCGGCCGGGCCTCCCCGGCGGACTGGTCCAGGACGTCTACCGCCTGCTCAGGGGCGATTCCCACCTCCTCTTCACCAACAGCCGCTCCCGGACTGAAGAACTTGCCGCCGCCCTCTCCGCCCTCTGCGACCGCAATTTCGTCCCCAACGAGTTCTTCCCCCACCACGGCAGCCTTGCGCCCGACCTCCGCCGGAGTCTCGAAGAGCGCCTCCAGAAGAAGGACCTTCCTACTACGGCGGTGTGCACCTCCACCCTCGAGCTGGGCATCGACATCGGCTCCGTGGCGTCCATCGGCCAGGTGGGGGATCCGGGCAGCGTCTCTGGGCTCCGGCAGCGCCTCGGCCGCTCGGGACGGCGGGGCGGGCCCGCCGTGCTCCGGGTCTTCGCTGAGGAGGACGAAACCGGCCCCGAAAGCCACCCGGCCGACGCGCTCCGCCTGTCCCTCGTGCAGACCGCCGCCATCCTCTCCCTGCTGCTGCGGAAATGGCGGGAGCCTCCCCGGGAAGGGCTCTACCACCTCTCCACCCTGGTCCAGCAGACCCTCTCCGTGATTGCCCAGTACGGTGGTGTCCGGGCGGACCAGCTCTGGACCCTGCTCTGCGGCACGGGGCCCTTCCATGCGGTGGGAAAGAAGGACTACGGCGACTTCCTCCGGGGCCTCGCGGAGAAGCAGGCCATAACCCAGCTCGGGGACGGCCGGATCGTCCTCGGGACGGAGGGGGAGCTCCTGACGGACCGGTACACCTTCTTCACCGCCTTCTCCGCCCCTGAGGAATACCGGCTCGAATACAACGGGGAGCTTCTGGGGACCGTCCCGCTGGAGATCCCCCCGTCGCCCGGAAGCTCGATCCTCTTCGCCGGAAAGGCCTGGGAGACCGTGGCCGTGATTGCCTCCAGCAAGACCGTCCTGCTCCGTCCCTCCGCCGGGGGAACCCCCCCCCGCCTTGCGGGAGGAAGGACCGTGGTCCACGACACCGTTCGGAGGGAGATGAAGCAGGTCTTCCTCGCGGGGAATCCCCCCCGGTATTTCGACCGGACGGCGGCGGAACTCTTCCGGGAGGGAGCGGAGCGGTTCCGGAACTGGAGGCTCGGGGAGACGGACATCCTCGAAGAAAAGGGGAGCCTCCATCTCTTCCCCTGGAGGGGAGACGAGGTCGTCGAGGCGGCCGCCATGCTGCTCCGGAGGATGAACCTCCGGGCGGACACCTTCGGCGGCGTGATCACCCTTTCCGGGTGCAGCCGCGCCGGGCTCCTGGAAGCCGCGGGACGGACCCTCGACAAGCCCCTGCCTTCCGGCGAAGAACTGGCGGCGGACGCCCCGGACACGGAGATCGAAAAGTTCGACTATCTCGTCCCGGAACGGCTCCGGCGGCGGGGATGGGCCGCCCGGTACCTGGACGTCCCGGGGGCCGCCGAATGGCTCGGGAGCCTGGCCGGGCGGAAATGATAGAATGAAGCCGTGAACCGGGACGAAATCCGCAAGGAGATGAATTCATGGACTTCCGTAAGCGCATAACCGACTACGGCATTAAAACAGGAATACTGCCCCGGGGACCCCGGAACGCCATCACCGACGTGGAGGGGGTCCGGGTGGGCCACTGCACCCTGGCCGACGGCCCCGTGCAGACGGGGGTCACCGCCGTTCTCCCCCACGGCGGCAACCTTTTCCGGGAAAAGCTCCTCGCCGCCTGCCACGTGATCAACGGCTTCGGAAAGTCCGCCGGGCTTGTCCAGATGGAAGAGATGGGAACCCTGGAAACACCCGTGATCCTCACCAACACCTTTGCCGTGGGAGCGGCTTCCGAAGCCCTCGTCCGGTACATGCTTGCGGACAACCCCGACAT
>JAPXRK010000096.1:0-6208 GCA_033813575.1 Synergistales bacterium | reverse complement strand
TTCTCCGTAGGCCTGGGCGCTTCGTTCATCATTGGCGTTCTTGTTCTGGATGTCCTCGTTGAGCATCTTTTCTGCGACCCGCTCGACCGAGGAAGACATCTGGTTCACTCCTCTCTGGGCCATAAACGCCAGAGAGCCCGCCAGAAGGATCATGCTGACCGCTACCAGCAATCCGAGTTTTGCAACGATGCTTTTTGACACGTGCAATACCCCCTCAAAGATATGATAACGCGGATGATGTCCGTCGACACTGAACAACTTTACATAAGAGCGATATGTGATGAAAAAAAGTTTCCACGAAAGAAAGCGGATTTGCCGGACCGATTTTATTTTGGAAAATCTGATGAAATTGTGAACTATTCCTTAATGTAGGATAGCTCGAAAACCGGTTAAATGCAAGATACTCTGCCGGCAATGATGCATGAACACTGCCGGATTCATTGAAATGCCGCGTTGAACGTATCCCGGGAAATTCCTGAAACCTCGCGGGGAAGAATCACCTTGACTTCTTTCTAAGGTTTGATATATTTCTGATCGGGATAGAGTATAATTTATAGAAAAAGATGTTTTTTTACTCAAAATAGTGTTCCCGTTTTTTGGTGTGCAATGCAGGGTGAACAGTCTGGCCACAAAAAAAGGAGGACGAGATGATGAAGTGCTTGAAGGCAATGCTGGTGCTGGTATTCTGCCTGGTTTCCGCAGGCGCCTGGGCTGTTACGGCCGATGATATCGTGTACATGACCGAGGAGTACCCCCCGTTCAACATGGCGGGTCCGGACGGGGTGGCGACAGGAGCCTCCGTTGAAGTTATGGCGGGCATTTTCGAGAGAATGGGCGCCTCGAAAACGGTGAAGGACATCCAGGTGCTTCCGTGGGCCCGGGGGTATAAAGAAGTCCAGGAAAAGCCCAACACCTGCCTTTTCCTCATGACCATGTCGGACGAGCGCAAACCGATGTTCAAGTGGGTCGGTCCGGTGGCCCCGACCAAGATCGGCGTAATGGCCCTCAAGAGCAAGGGCTTGAAAATAGCATCCGTCAACGACCTTGTGAACCTGAAAGCAGGCGTTATCCGTGAGGATATCGGGGACACCCTTGCCCAGCAGGCGGGAATAAAGCACATCGAGCGGGTCCCTACCAACGAGCAGAACATCAAGAAGATCAGCGAGGGGCGCATCGATATCTGGGCCTTTGAAGAGAGCGTCGCCAAATGGCAGACAAAGGGATTCGGATTCAACCCCGACGATTTTGAAAGCGTCTGGACCCTGAGCGAAAGCGACCTTTACTTCGCCTTCAACAAGGATACGGACGATGCGCTGATTGCGGCCATGCAGAAAGTTCTCGACGAAATGAAGGCCGATGGCGCCTATGATGCCATCATGAAAAAGTACGCCATCAAGTGACCGTTCAGTGCTCTTCCATAACAAAACGTGCCGAGGCCGCCCTTTCAGGGGCGGCCTTTTTCTTGGGGGCACCGTGCCGGATCCCCGTGACGCAGTGCCGTCCATCATGGTTTCACGAAATGCCCGGTATTTTCGTCTCGTGTCCGCTGCCCTTGACAGAGAGGTGTGGGATGTGTAAGATAGTAATTGATTACTATCTTTAGAAAAGAAGAAGGTGCAGCCTCATGGCAACAAACGGAAAATACCTTCCCGCGGAAGAGCGGCGGGCCGTGATCGTGGAAACCGTCCTCACCCTCGCTTCGGAGGGAAATCCCTCGGAGATCACCACCGCTGCCATCGCCGAGCGCATGGGGCTGACCCAGGGCGCCCTCTTCCGCCATTTTCCCAACAAGGATGCCATCTGGGAAGCCGTCATGGCATGGGCGGCCCGGAACCTGGCCTCGAGGCTGGAAGCGGCCGCAATGGACGCACCGACATCCCTGGATGCTCTGGAGGCTGTTTTCTTCGCCCATATCGGCTTCATCGCCGAATACCCCGGCGTGCCGGGGATTTTCTTCAGCGAACTGCAGCGCCCCGGAGACAGCCCGGCCCGGGAGCGGGCGAGGAAACTTATGGAAGGGTATGGGACACGCCTCCGGGCCATTCTCCGGGAAGGCCAGGCATCAGGACAGCTTTTACCGGCCTTCGATCCCGGAGCGGTCGCCAGTCTCTTCGTGGGCATCATCCAGGGGCTGGTGCTCCAGTCATTCCTCTCCGGATCCCGGGAGACCATATCGGAAAAGGCCCCGGCGGCTTTCGCCCTCTTCCGTCGGGGCGTCGAAGCGGGGGATGCTTCGTGAGAAGAGTCTGGCGGACAGTTCTGCTTCTTGGGGCACTCCTCGGCCTGGCGGCTCTTTTCCTGTTCGTGATGATGCGGTCGGGGCCCCTGGCGCCCGTGCCCGTGACCGCTGCGGCCGTAGAAAAACGGTCCGTTGCCCCGGCGCTCTACGGCATCGGGGTGGTGGAATCGGGAGCGGTCTTCCGAGTGGGTCCCACATCCCCGGGACGGGTCCGGGAGGTGTTCGTCGAGGTGGGCGACAGGGTTGAGGCCGGGCAGAAGGTCGCCGTCATGGACCCGGTGGACCTGGACCAGCGGAGGGCCGCCCAGGAGGCCTCTATTGCCAGGCTCGAGGCTTCTGTTCGGGCCGCTTCCGCCAGGACGTCGGAGACCGGAGCCAGGAAAGAGTACGCCCAGGCCCAGTCGAAGCGGTACGATAACCTGCTGAAATCGGGGGCGGTGAGCGTGGACGCCGCCGAGGCGAAGCGCCAGGAGCGCCTGGTGACTGCTGCTGCATGGACGTCGGCCAATGCTGACCTCCAGGCCTCCCGTGCGGAGCTGGAGCGGGCGAAGGCCGACCTTGCGGCCCTCGCGTCCCAGAAGGAGAATCTTGATCTCCTGGCGCCTGCCGCCGGGCTGGTGTCGGCCAGGGCATCCGAACCCGGAACGACCGCGGTGGCGGGGCAGGCCGTGGTGGAAATAATCGATACGGGAAGCATCCGGGTTTCGGTCCGCTTCGACCAGGCCACCGCCTCGGGGCTTCGGGCCGGTCTTCCGGCGGACATCGTGCTCCGGTCCGGGAACGGTCGGGTGAGCGGAGGAGCCATTCTGCGGGTGGAGCCCGTGGCGGACCCCGTTACCGAGGAGCTGATCGCAAAAGCGGTCTTCAGTGAAATGCCGGATCCTCTTCCTCCACTCGGAGAACTTGCCGAGGTGACCGTGAAACTTCCGCCCCTTCCCGAAACGCCGGTCGTCCCTGACGGGGCGCTGCAGCGATACGCAGGGAGGAGGGGCGTGTGGATCATCATTAACGGGGCCATCGTTTTCCGGCCTGTTACGACCGGTCGGCGCGACCTGGCTGGAACGGTGCAGATACTGGAAGGCCTCGAAGGAGGCGAACGGGTGGTCGTGTACAGCGCCAGGGCCCTGACGCCGAAGAACAGGGTGAAGGTCCTCGAAACCCTGGAGGGGATGAAGCCATGATCAGCCTCGCGGGCCGGGACATTCTCCACGGGTGGGGAAAGTTTACCCTCACCGGTCTGGGGCTCGGGCTTCTCATCGGCGTGACCCTCACCATGGGGGGCGTCTACCGGGGCATGGTGGACGATGCAAGGGTGCTCCTCGACAACAGCGGCGCCGACCTCTGGGTCGTCCAGCAGGAGACCCTGGGCCCCTACGCTGAATCGTCCAGCATCTACGACGACGCCTGGAGGAGCGTTGCCGGAATGCCGGGCGTGGAGGCGGCGGCAAACGTAACCTACCTTACCACCCAGGTCCGGAGGGGCACGGAGGATGTCCGGGCCATGGTGGTGGGGGTGGACCCCGGTATGCCCGGTTCTCCGGGACAGCCGGGCTACCTGACGGCCGGACGGCATATCGCCCGCAGCCATTATGAAGCCGTGGCCGATGCGGCCACGGGGTTTCGCACCGGTGACGAAATCCGTATCAGGAGGAACACCTATACGGTGGTGGGCCTTACCCGCCGCATGGTCTCCTCCGGAGGGGACCCCATGATCTTCATTCCGCTGAAGGACGCCCAGGAGGCCCAGTTCCTGAAGGACAACGACTCCATCCTGCAGCAGCGGCGCCGTACGGCGTCCAACCCGTCGCTGAACAGGCCTGGGGTGCCGGGACTCCTGGAGAGCGTCATCGCCTCCCAGAGCGCCAATCTCAACGTGAACGCCGTTCTCGTCCGCCTCCTGCCCGGAGCGGACCCGGAGGAGACGGCGGCCCACATCCGCCGGTGGCTTCGCCTGGAGGTATACACGAGAGAACAGATGGAGGAGATCCTTCTCGGCAAGCTCATCGCCACGTCGTCGAGGCAGATCGGCATGTTCCTCGTGATTCTTGCCGTCGTGAGCGCCGCCATCGTGGCGTTCATCATCTACACCCTCACCCTCGGAAAGATCCGGGAGATCGCAGTGCTGAAGCTCATCGGGACGAAAAACCGGACCATCGTGGCCATGATCCTGCAGCAGGCGGTAGGGCTCGGCGTCCTCGGATTCATGATCGGGAAGATTTCGGCCACCTTCTGGGCCCCCTTTTTCCCCAAGTTCGTCCTGCTGGAGGCCCGGGACGCGGTGACGGGGTTCGCGGCGGTGATCGTCATGTGCGTCCTGGCGAGCTTTCTGGCCATCCGGGCAGCGCTCAGGGTGGACCCTGCCGAGGCCATCGGAGGCTGACATGGCGGAGCGGTTGAAGCGAGGAATCACCATCGAAGGCCTGCGCAAGCGGTACGGATCGGGGGAGACGGCGGTGGACGCCCTGAAGGGCGTCGACATGGCGGTGTCTCCCGGAGAGGTGGTGGGCCTCATCGGTCCCTCGGGATCAGGAAAGAGCACTCTGCTCAAGTGCCTCGGGGCCGTGATCGAGCCCACCGCCGGCCGGATGACCCTCGGAGACGATGTCATTTATGACGGGAAGTGGAAAATAAAGGACCTCAGGGCCCTCCGGAGGGACAGGATCGGGTTCATTTTCCAGGCCCCCTACCTCATTCCCTTCCTTGACGTGACGGACAACGTGGCCCTGCTCCCCATGCTCGCGGGCCGTTCCGACGGGGAGTCAAGGAAACGGGCCAAAGAACTCCTGGAAGCCCTGGACGTGGGGCACAGGGCTTCCGCCATGCCCTCCCGGCTCTCGGGGGGAGAGCAGCAGCGGGTGGCCATAGCCCGGGCCCTGGCGAACAGGCCGCCGGTGATCCTGGCCGACGAGCCCACGGCGCCCCTGGACAGCGAACGGGCCCTGTCGGTGATCACCATACTGAACGCCATGGCGAAGCAGTACGAGACGGCGATCATCGTGGTGACCCACGACGAGAAGATCATCCCGACCTTTCGGAGGATTTACCGTATCCGGGACGGAAAAACGGAGGAAATGGCCGGCAGGGGGCCTGGCCTCCTGGAGGGCGAACCGGGTCTCCCTGCTGTCGAGGCGTGAACGGCGGACCAGCATGCCCGCCGGCTTGTGCACGGCCAGGAACCAGGAATCCCTGTAGATTACGGCCACGGTTCTCTCTCTTTCTTCCTCCATCTGCTCTTCCCCCCTTCTTTGTGGTAGTATACAGTATGACGACCGATCAGGGAGATGATTGCTCATGTCAATCGGCTGGGAAGCGGAAAGGGAACAGGTCGCCTTCATCATGAGGAGGCTGTACCGCCAGGGACTGACCACCTGCTCCGGCGGAAACGTGAGCCTCCGCTGCGGCGGCGTGATTCTCATAACCTCATCCGGGACGGACAAGGGCGAAATCGCCGCCGGCCAGATCGGGGCAGTGACCCCGGAAGGGGAGAGCCTCCTTCCCGGGCTGAAGCTCAGCATCGAGACGGAAATGCATCTTGAAGTGTACCGGAACCGCCCGGACGTGAACGGCATCGTCCATGCTCACCCTGTGACGGCCTCCGCCTTTGCCGCCCTCGAGAGGGACATCGATACCCGGCTCACCGCCGAGGCGTGGCACGTCCTGGGGACACCGGTGAGGGCCCCCTACGCCCTCATGGGGACGGCGGACCTCGCCCGGATCGTCGGGGAAGCTGCGGGAAAGGGCAATGCGGTGGTCATGGAAAACCACGGCGTTCTCACCGTTGGGCGGACCCTTTTCGAAGCCTTCGACAGGCTGGAACTCCTCGAGACCGCCGCGAAAATGACCTGGATAGCCGAAACCATGGGTTCGCCCCGGCACCTGACGGAAGCCAGGATAAAGGAAATCGAACAAATTTACGGCAGGCGGAAATGACCGCCATGCACAAAAATAATGAGGTGTCTTCATGTTCAT
>JAPXRK010000095.1:0-6225 GCA_033813575.1 Synergistales bacterium | reverse complement strand
CTTCGTGGGTGCCGCGGAATCCCACGACGAGACGGTGACTCTGGACTGCCCCTGGATCACCGCCCCCGGCCCCAGGGGAGGCAGCCCGGTGGCGGCGGCAATCGTGAACGCCCTTATCCGCCTCGCGGAAAAGGAGTAGGACCGTGGACGGGAAGCCCTTCGACGGACTGGGATACACCGGGGGCCTGCGGAGGGGCTACACCACGGGAACCTGCGCAGCGGCGGCGGCGAAGGGAGCCGCCCGGATGTTCCTTTCCGGCGCCCCCCTGTCCTCTGTCACGGTCACCCTTCCAGGAGGGCAGTCCCTCACCCTTCCCCTTGAGGAGTGCACCCTTTCGGAAAAGCTCGCCCGGTGCGCCGTCCGGAAGGACTCGGGCGACGACCCCGACGGCACCTCCGGCATGCTCATCGCCGCCGAAGCCCGTCCGTCTTCCCGCCCGGGAGTGACCCTCTCCGGCGGTCCCGGCATCGGGAAGGTCACCCGGAAGGGACTCCCTGTCCCCCCCGGCGAATGGGCCATCAACCCCGGCCCCCGGCGCATGATCGAGTCGGAGGTGGGGGCCCTCCTTCTCGAAGGACAGGGCGTGGAGATCGCTATCTCCGCCCCCGAGGGGGAAGAGCGGACGAAAACAACCTGGAACCCCCGCCTCGGCATCGAGGGGGGCATCTCCATCCTGGGCACCACGGGCATCGTGGAGCCCAAGTCCACCGCCGCCTACCTGGCCTCCATCGATCTCTACATCTCCTCGGCCCAGGCCTTCGACTCCCCCCGTCCCGGCACGGTCTTCCTCGTCCCCGGATATGTTGGGGAGAAATGCCTGGCTGAGCGTTTCGGAGTGCCCAGTGAGCTCATCGTCCGCATGGGGGACCACGTGGGGCACGCCCTGAAGGAGTGCGCGTCCCGGGGAGCGGGACCGGTCCATCTCTTCGGCCACGTGGGAAAATGGGCCAAGGTGGCCGCCGGGCTCTTCAACACCCACTGCGACTTCGGCGACGCCCGCCTCGAGACCCTGGCCGCCTGTGCCGGGGCCGAAGGGGCGTCGAAGGAACAGGTCCGGGAACTTCTCTCCCTCCCCCTGGCCGAGGAGGCGGTTCCCCTGCTCCGGCAGTGGGGTCTCTCCTCCGTTTTTTCCCTTGTGGCGGAGCGGGCCCACCGGCGCAGCTCCCTCCTCCTGGGCGGCGCGGTCCCCCTGGGGGTGGCCGTGCTCTCCCTGGACGGGGAAGTTCTCGGGAGCTTCCCGGAGATCGGAAAGGAGGTCCGGCCATGGACAGAATTGCCGTCGTCGGCGTAGGCCCCGGACCGGAGGACTACCTCCTTCCTGCGGCCCGGGAGGCCATCGCCGGGGCGGACATCCTCGCCGGAGGCCCCCGTCACCTGGAGCCCTACCGGGAAAGCGGCAAAGCCCTCCTTCCCCTCGAGGGCAGCCTCGACGCCTTCCTGGACCGCCTCGCAGAGAAGCGGCACACGGGAAGGGTCGCCCTGCTCCTTTCCGGCGACCCCTGCTTCTACAGCCTCCTCGGAAAGCTGGGGACCCGGTTCGCCCCGGAGGCGATGGAGATCATCCCCGGGGTAAGCAGCTTCCAGGTGCTCTTCGCCCGGCTCGGAATCCAGTGGAACGGCATGGAGACCGCGAGCCTCCACGGCCGCCCCCTGGAGGACGCCCTGAAATTCCTCCGGGAGGACCGGGGAACCCTCTTTCTCCTCGACCGGAAGAACACCGGCCCTGTTGTGGCGGCCTTCCTGAAGGACCGGGGATTCCCCGACCGCGTGGCAGTGCTGGCGGAGAACCTGGGCTATCCGGAGGAGCGGATCCTCCGGACTACCCTCTTCGGCCTCGCCGGGGACGAGCAGTCCGGAGAACTGGCCCTGCTCCTTCTCGGTCCCGGACCCCTTCCGCACCGAAGTGTGGGGGTGCTCCCCGACGGATGGTTCGTCCGGGCTCCGGGAGTTCCCCTGTCCAAGGCGGCCTGCCGGGCCCTGGTGGCCTCTTTGCTCCATCCCCTGGACGGACAGGCCATCCTCGAGATCGGCGCCGGCTCCGGGGGCATCACCGTGGAGCTGGCCCGGCGGACGGGAACCGGCACAGTCTTCGCCGTGGAGCGTTCGGCGGACGCCCTCGACGCCGCGCGGAACAACGCGGAACGAGCCGGATGCCTTTCCTCCATACGATTTGTGGAAGGAGAGGCTCCGGAGGCCCTGGCTTCCCTCCCCCGGTGCGCCCGGGTGGTGGTTGGGGGCCACGGCGGGGCCGTCGAGGCCGTTATCGAAGCCGCATGGAAGAAACTCCTGCCCGGCGGACGGCTCCTGGCGACGGCGAACATGCCCTCATCGGCGGACAGGGCATGGAACACCCTCAAAAACCTCGGAAGCCGCCCCGAAGTGCTCCACGTCTCCCCGTCCTCCTCTGCCGAGGCCGGGGATTCCTGGATGCTCACGGCGGCGAACCCCGTGTTTCTCGTCTATGCGGACAGGAATGCAGACAAGGACGGTACGGACCATGGACACAGATGAAAGACCCATACTCTTTGTGGGGGCCGGCCCGGGTGACCCGGATCTGCTCACCCTCAAGGGGAAAAAGGCCCTCGAGGAAGCGGGGCTGGTGCTCTACGCCGGAAGCCTGGTGAACGCCGATCTTCTCGATTTCTGCTCTCTGGGGTGCGAACGGGCGGACTCCTCCGGCCTCTCCCTGGAGGAGCAGGTGGCCCTCATGGCGGACGCCGCAGGGCGGGGAGTGCCCGTGGTGCGCCTCCACACGGGGGATCCGAGCCTCTTCGGCGCCGTGGCGGAACAGAAACGCCTCCTGGAGGAACAGGGCCTGTCCGTGAAATTCATACCAGGCGTCAGCAGCTTCCAGGCCGCTGCAGCGGCCCTGGGCATCCAGTACACCGTTCCCGGGGGAAACCAGACGGTGATCTGCACCCGCAGGGCCGGGCGGACGCCTGTGCCTCCGGAGGAGGACCTCCGCCGCCTCGCCGCCGTGGGGACCACCATGGTGGTCTTCCTGAGCGCCGACCAGGCCGAGGCCGTGGCGGCGGACCTCGTGGACGGAGGCTTCTCCCCCCGTACTCCGGCGGCATGCGTCTACCGGGCCTCCTGGGAGGACGAGAAGATCCTCACCGCTCCCCTCGCCGAACTGCCCGCCCTCATGAAGCAGCACGGCATCACCCGCCATGCCCTCATCATCGCCGGGGAATGCCTCGCCTCAACGGACGCCCGCAGCCTCCTCTATTCCCCCTCCTTCTCCCACGGCTGCCGGGAGGGCTCGGAATGACAACCGCATTTTTCTGCTTCTCCGCTCCCGGCGAGGCGCTCGCCGGGAGGCTCGCCGGCGGGCCGGACGAAACGGTGGTCAGGGTGGCCCCCGGGACCCTCTCCGAAACGGTCGACCGGTGGTGGACAAGGGCGGACGCCCTTGTTTTCGTCTCCTCCCTCGGCGTGGCGGTCCGGGCGGCGGCACCCCATCTCCGGGACAAGGAGACCGACCCCGCGGTTCTCGTGGTCACCGAGGACGGCTCCACGGTGATCCCCGTCACCGGCGCCCACCTCGGCGGAGGAAGGGACTGCGCCGGACAGCTTGCGGGGCGGATCGGGGCAACCCTTCTGCTCACCACCAGCAGTGACCGGGCCGGTCTCACCGCCCCCGACCTCCTGGCCTCCCGGCGGGGCTGGAAGATCCTGGGAAAGGCGGCCCTTCCCACGGTGAACCGGGCTCTTCTTGAAGAGGGCGGCCTCTCCTGGTGGACCGACGTGCCCGCTTCCCTTCCTCCCCTGCCCGAGGAGTACCGTCCCGCCCCGTCTTCCGGGGAGGCTTCCGTCATTCTGTCCCCCTACGGAAGGGACCTCGCCCCCCGGCAGGTCCAGCTCGTCCCCCGGTGCCTCGCCGCCGGCATGGGATGCCGGAGAGGCACGGACACCGGCACCCTCCGCAGGGTACTCCTCCGGGCCCTGGAGACGGAAGGGCTGCTCCCCGAAAGCCTGGCGGAGATCCGCACCGTGGAGGAGAAACGGGACGAGCCGGGACTCGCGGCCCTGGCCGGAGAGCTGGGAATTCCCCTGGTCGTGGTGGACCGGGAGGTGCTTCTCTCCCTGGACGGGGACTTCACCCCCTCGGCGGCTTCCCGCCATCTCGGCCTTCCCGGCGTGGCGGAGCCCTGCGCCGCGTCGGCGGGGAAACTCCTCGGGAGGCGGACCGCCTCCGACGGTGTCACCGTCGCCTTCTCCCTCCTTTCACGGCGTGAAAGGGGAAAGCTCACCGTCCTCGGCACGGGCCCGGGAGACGGGAAGTACCTCACCCTCGAGGGGCGGCAGGCCCTCGGGGAGGCCGACGCCGTGGTGGGATACCGTCTCTACGCCGAACTCCTTCCCCCGGCCTGGTTCCGCGGGAAGACCGTGGAGACCTACTCCATGGGGGAGGAGGAAAAGCGGGTGGAGCGGGCCGTCTCCCTGGCTGAAGAGGGAAACAGGGTGGTCCTGCTCTCCGGGGGCGACCCGGTACTCTTCGGTCTCGCCGCCCTCGCTCTCCGCACGGCCCGGGGGCGCGTCCCCGCGTCGGTGGTCCCGGGGGTCACGGCGGCCCAGGCCGCAGGCCTCATGACCGGGGCCCCCTACGTCAACGGCCTGGTGCTCCTCTCCCTGTCCGACTACCTCCAGCCCTGGGAGAACGTCCGGCAGGCCCTGGAGGGCGCCGCCCGGTCGGGCCTCACCGCCGCCCTGTACAACCCGGTGAAGCGGGACCTGGAGGAAAAGCTGGCAGCGGTGCGGGAGATCTTCGGCGCCGCCGGGTACGGGGAGGTCCACCTCGTCCGGGACGCCGGACGGCCCGGCGCATCGGTCCGGAGGCTCCCCCTGGAAAAGCTGTCGGGGGACGGCGTGGACATGCGCACCCTCCTGCTTCTTCCCGGGGCGTCGGTGGAGCGCGTGGGGGACCTCCTCCTGGACCGCAGGGGCTACCGGGCGGAGCGGGCCGGGGAACGGGGGACGGACTCATGAAGAGCCTCCTCTGCCTCTCCCTGGATTACACGGCCGCCTCCACCGCAGAGCGGGACGGGGCAAAACGGACCTGGTCCTCACTCCCATCCCTGAAGGAAGAGGGAAGAATCCTCGAGGCGGTCCCCGTGTCCACCTGCAACCGGACGGAAATCTATCTCCGCCTGCCCCCGGGAGGCACCGTGCCGGAGGAGATCCTCCACCCCCTGGCCCGGACGTTCTCCGGGGAGGAGGCGGTGCTCCACCTGCTCCGGGTGCTTCTCGGCCTGGAGAGCATGGCCTGCGGCGAGTCCTCCATTGTCGGACAGGTTCGGGAGAGCTACGGAGGTGCCGGCGACCTCTGCGGGCCCTGGCTCCACCGCCTCTTCCAGGGCTGCCTCCGGATGGCCAAGCTCCTGCGGACCTGCTACCACCCCGGACGGGAGCCTTCCGTGCCCCGGCTCATGGCGGAAAAGCTCAGGGATCACCCCTCCTTCCCCTCCGTCTCCACCCTCGTGGTGGGTGCCGGGGAGATGGGGGAGGAAACGGCCCGGATCCTCGCCGGACTCTCCGTTCCCGTGTCGGTGACCAACCGTTCCGGTGAACGGGGCCGCTCCCTGGCGGACTCCCTGGGGGTGCCCTTTCTTCCCTGGGAGGAATGGCGGGAGCAGGCGGCGGCCTTCGGCGCTCTCTTCTTCTGCTCGGGAGCCCCGGAGCCCCTTTTCTCCTTTGCCGAACGGCGGGAGGGGCAGAGGATTTTCGACCTCGGCTCGCCCCCCCAGGTGGAGCGGAGCGCAGCAGCCTCCACCTTCCTCCTGGCCATGGACGACCTCGCAGGCGAGGCGGCGGCGATCACGGCGGACTACCGCACACAGCTCCGGCGGCTCGAGAGCGAGGCGGCCGAAGCGGCCCGGTCCGTCTGCGCGGAGCTCACCTCCCTCTCGGCGGAGACCTACAAGCGCCTGGTCCTGCTCCGGGCGGAGCGCATCGTGGAGGAACGGGCGGACCTCACGGCCCGGAAAACCGGCGCCGACCGGGAATCCCTCCGCCGCATGGGGTGGAGCGTGGTGAAAGCCCTCCTCTCCCCCGCCTTCGCCGAATCGGACCCCCACGCCCGGAGGCTCTGGAAGATTCTCTCCGGCGACATGGAGGAACCGGCCGATGACTGAGCCGCGGCCCGGAAACTTCTCCCTCATGATCTGCCTCTCCCCGGCCGCGGGACCGATCCTCGCGGTCGGCGGAGGCCCCGTGGGGCTGCG
>JAPXRK010000094.1:3378-6249 GCA_033813575.1 Synergistales bacterium | reverse complement strand
ATGAGGGACTCAAAGGTGTCCAGATACTCCTCGATTGCCCGCCGCAGGTTAACGCCTTCCTTTTCCCGCATTCCGGCCAGGTTCTGTATTCCGGCCCCCACGATCTCTTCTAGGGCCCCGCCCGCTTGCCCCTCCACCATGGAGAGAACGGCGGGCGAGTCGAGAACCCCCGGAAGGGAGAGAAGGGATTGAAGCCCCGGTCTCTGCCCGGTACCGAGTTCCTCGGAGAGGGAAAGAATCTGGGTATAATAATTCCTGAGGACGTCCCCGTCAATGGCGAGGGCCCTGTATCTCGGAGCCCAGCTGATTTCGGCGAAGAACCTGACCTTTCCCCTCCCCAGGCCTGAACGGAGAAGGGCTCCGATTGCCGATTCGAAGGAAGCCAGTTCCCTCGGCAGGCGGATAGAAAGCTCCTGGTACCTGTGGTTCACCGACGAAATCTCCACAGTGAGGGTTCCCCACTCGAAGTTTCTGCTTTCCCGGGTAAAACCGGTCATGCTGCGTATCATCAGTCTCCATTCCCTTCTCTGGAAATCGTCTCTGTTTTTTCAAGAAAGGAGTCAAGGGCCGCAAGCAGCTCAGGCAACCCGGCTCCGGAAAGGGCGCTGATCGAAACAGCCGCTTCCCCTGCCTCCCGGAACTTCTCCTCCACAGCCCGTCTTTTCTCCGGGGAAAGAAGATCGCATTTGTTCAGGGCAAATAAACGGGGAATATCCCCTCCGCCGATCTCCTGAACCGTTTTCTCGACCACTTCTCTGACCTCCTGGTAATCCGGCGCAGCTACATCCAGGAGAAAAACGAGAAAAGCGGACGACACGATTTCTTCCAGTGTTGTCCTGAAAGCCGCCACGAGGCCGGGAGGAAGGTCCCTGATGAAGCCCACCGTATCCGAAAGCAGAATCTCCCTTCCCGATGGAAGTCTCACTTTTCTCATGAAGGTATCCAGGGTTGAAAAAAGCCTGTTCTCCGCCACAAGGGACTCGTCGCCGCTCAGGGCCCGGAGGAGGGAGGATTTTCCGCTGTTTGTATATCCTGCCAGCGAAACAACGGGAAGATTCATTTTCTTCCTCCGGTCGCGCTGCAGCGTCCTTTTCCTTTTGAGCACACCGAGTTTTTTGCCGATGTCCCGGACGCGGCGTTCAAGCTTTCTCCTGTGCCGCTCGAATTCCGTTTCTCCGGGACCTCTGGTTCCAATTCCGCCCCCGAGGCGGGACATCTGGGCCCCGAGTCCCTTCAGGTGAGGAATTTCGTATTTGCAGAGCGCCATTTCCACCTGCATCTTCGCTTCGGAAGAACTCGCCCGGAGCTCGAAGATTTTCATTATGACAAAGGGCCGGTCCCAAACCTCCACCCCGGTGATCCTCTGGAGGTTGTTCTTCTGTCCCGGGGTCAGTGCTTCATTGCATACGAGAAGCGTGGCGCCCAGGCTTTTGCAGAAGAGAGCCAGTTCTTCCGCCTTGCCTTTCCCGAGAAGGAATGCCGGGTCGGGCCTGCTTCGCCGCTGGATGACCGAACCGGCGGATGCTATGCCGAGGTTCCTGAGGAGAAGTTCCAGCTCCTCCAGAAGGACCGAAGGAGAAAAGGGCTGATCCGGGAGCTCCAGTCCCGCGATCACCGCCTTCCGTTCCTGCATGGCCGTCAAAGAAGGGCACGGGCCTTTGGTTCAAGGGAAATCAGCTCTTCTTCAAGCTTTTTGAGCAGCAGATCTCTCCCCTCCCTGCCACGGCTTGTAAAATCTGTTGTATCGATGGTCTCGCCGACAACCACCGAAAGATGGAGCGGCTTGACAAATTTCGCGCCCGGAGGCATGGCTTCGAACGTTCCGGCGACAAAGACCGGAACGACCGGAGCCCCTGACTTCATGGCGATAAGGGCTGCTCCTCCTTCGAGGGGCTGGAGTTTCCCGTCCAGGGATCTTCCTCCCTCCGGAAAAAGCAGCACATTTTCTCCGTCATCGAGCAGCTTCAAAAAAGCCCTCAGTGCGGCTCCGGCGCTCTGGCTGTCCTGTTTCTGCACAGGAGTGGCGCCCAGGGCACGGACCATGCTCCCGAAAATAAAGGGCTCAAACAGCTCCGATTTGGCCAGGAAGCGCAGTCTTCCGGGAAAAATAGCCCCCATGACAACGGGGTCAAGGTTGCTGCAGTGATTTGCGATGACGATGTAATTCCGGCGGGGAAGCGGAGAGAGCCAGCGGATGGAAATCCTGTTGTACACCTTGAGGGAGATATAAAAAAACCATTTTACGAAAAAATAAAACAGTTTATTGGACAGCGTCATGGTGATTCTCCTTGCTGAGGTTTTCCCTTATCAGAGCGAGCACCCTGGCGGTCACTTCAGCGATAGTGAGCCCGTCGGTACACAGTTCCACCGCGTCATCGGCCTTTCTCAACGGAGCTGTGGAGCGGCTGCTGTCCGCTCTGTCCCTCTCCCGTATCTGTTCAAGCACATCGTCATAACCGGCGTTCTCCTTCCGTTCCCTGAGTTCGAGAAAACGGCGCCGAGCCCTTTCCTCGTCAGAGGCGGTAAGAAATA
Organism: Synergistales bacterium; assembly: GCA_033813575.1. Lineage (GTDB taxonomy): Bacteria > Synergistota > Synergistia > Synergistales > Aminobacteriaceae > Aminivibrio. The sequence goes on along the minus strand of JAPXRK010000094.1, from coordinate 3,717 downwards.
TCTTGACCCTGGCGTCGGGGAATACGACAGTTGCCATGTCGCGGCCGTCAGCTACAAGCCCCTTTCTTTTTCCCTGTTCCCGCTGGAGGTCAAGGAGCCTGTTCCGGACCATGGGCAGCGATGCGTAGGCGGAAACGACGGCATCGATGCGGGGCGTGCGGATCTCGTCCCCGACATTTTTCCCCTCGAGCAGGATTTCTTTTTCGGTTATTTCCAGGGAGACCTCCTGAAGGGCGGAAAACAACGCATCATCTTCCACGGGCGGAATGCCCCTGCCGTCGAGAAAGAGGGCAAGAGCCCTGTACAATGCCCCGGTGTCAAGGTAGGGAACCCCCAGGG
>JAPXRK010000094.1:0-3368 GCA_033813575.1 Synergistales bacterium | reverse complement strand
CGATGGCCACAATGAGCGGTTGGGCCGTCATTGGAAAGCTTCCTCCATTTCCGACAGTTCCGCCTCTGCCTGGGCGACGAAATCCACCAGTTCGGACATGAGAATTTCGTAATCCGTGATGCCGAGCCTTTCAAGGGATTCGGGATAGAGGTAGCTCTGGAGACCGTCAGCGCCCAGTCCGACGCCGAGCATGAGGCAAAGGGAATTGGCGACATGGACCACGTCGACCAGGGGTTGGTATTTCGGTTCCTGAAGGGCGTTGGGAGTGTGGTGATGAGCCACCGCGAACCTGAAGGGGTCGGGGAGTCCCCATTTTTCCACCAGCAGGGTTCCCACGGCGGCGTGGTCGAAACCGAGGACCTGGACTTCCGCGTCAAGGAAGGGAATCTGCTGTTCCTCCACAAGTTTGACGATGATGCCGTATCCGAAACGGACGTAATCGTTCAGGACCACTTTTCCGATATCGTGAAGGAGGCCTCCGACATACGCTTCTTCGGGAAGGCCTTTCCTGGTCTTCTGGGAAATGTAGCGGGCAGCGTAGGCAGCGGTGAGGGAATGGCGCCAGAGGGCTCCCCTGTCAAGGGCATATCCCGTGAGGGATTTGTCCATGACGGAGTAAACGGAGGCCGAGAGAACGATGTTGCTGATGTTCTTGTACCCCAGGAGAGCGATGGCCTCAGCGACGCTGGAAATCTCCCTGGAAATTCCATAGGCTGCGGAATTGGCCAGCTTGAGGGTCCGGATAACGAGCCCTTCATCCCGGGAAAGGCTGGCAGCCACATCCTGGGCGCTGCTGTCCGGGTCATTCAGTTTGCGCATCGTTTCTACGACGAACTGCGGAAAAGACTTGATTTCCTTTATTTTGTTGAGGATGCGTGTTTTAATGAGTTCCCGTGAGCGCTCGTCAATACCGTCCATCTTCCGCCCTCCTTGAATGACCTAAACGCTGCCTCTCGACCGGATCGCATTCCAGAGTTCTCCCCGGGACATTTCGACGAACTTTCCTGCAGGGAGTTCCTTCAGCTCCATTTTACCAATTCTTTTCCGAACTAGCACTTCAACCTCAAAGCCGAGGCTTTGGGCCATCCGGCGCACCTCCCGCTTGACCCCCTCCGCAATCACAACGGAGACCCACCGTCCCGACGGTTCCCGGTCAAGGATGCGAACGCTCGACGGCTTCAGCAGGCGTCCGTCGAGTTCGATGCCGGAAAGCCAATTTTTAACAGCTTTTCCGTTGATTTCCCTGTCGAGGAGGGCGTGGTATTCCCGGAGTATATTCCGGGAGGGGTGAAGCACCTCCTGGGCGAAGGCACCGTCATTGGTAAGGATAAGAAGACCTTCCGTTTCCCTGTCGAGCCGTCCCACCGGAAACAGGCGGACGGAACGGAACTTCTCCGGAAGGAGGTCGGTGATGACGGGGTCGAAGGGGTCGCTGACGGAACAGACCCAGCCGGCAGGCTTGTTCATGACGACGTACACCTTGCTTTCAGGCTGAACTGGGCTGCCGTCGACGGAAACTTCATTCTCTTCGTCCACGCGGTAGGCCGGCATGAGAACCACTTTCCCGTCCACCTTCACACGACCGGAAGCGATTATTTCCTCCACTTTTCTTCTCGCTCCCAGCCCGCACATGGCAAGGTAGCGGTTCAGCCTGATCCCTTCATTCACCGCGGGTTGTCCCCCTCTCCGCCTGCATCGGATCCTTCCCCATGACCTGCCGTTTCCATCCGGATTTTTTCTTCGGGCGGAGGTGCAAGTTCCTGAAGCTCCTCGAGGGTGGGAAGTTCCGAAATGGAGGTCAGCCCGAACGTCTCCAGGAAGAGGTCCGTGGTCCGGTAGAGCAGAGGCGAGCCGGTGCCTTTTTTCCTTCCGGCGATCCTGATCATCCCGTGGGAAAGGAGGGTTTCTATCACCCGTTCGCATCTAACACCGCGGATGTCTTCCACTTCACTCCTGGTCACCGGCTGATTGTAGGCAATCACTGCCAGGCTTTCGACCGCCGCCCTGCTCAGGCGGATTTTCTGCGTCTGGGCTGTATCGCGAAACAGGGAGACCGCATCGGCCGCGTCATCTGCCGTCATCATCCGCCATCCTCCCGCCGACTCCTGGAGGAGAACGCCCGATCCGGTCCGCCTGAGGAATTCTTCAAGGCGGTTTATTTCTCTGGATGTGACAGAAAGAGGCAGCGACAGGACTTCAGCGAGCTCTGCAGACGGGACGGAAGAGCCGGCGACGAAGAGGATCGCCTGGATCTTCCGGCCTGTGTCGGAAATGCCTTCAGATGCTGTATATGAGCACATCCCTGAACAGCTCCTCCTGTACGATGCGGATCCTCCCCATTCTGCTCATTTCGAGAAGGGAAAGAAGCGTCACGACAAAAACACTCACGCTCCTGCTGTTTCCGAGAAGCTTCGAAAAGGGGACCGCAGGGGATTTTTTGAGAATTCCCAGTATCTCCGAAATTTTGAGATCGATCTGTTCCTCGTCCGGAAGAGGAACGGGCATCCCTTCCCAGTCATCTTCCCTGCCCATCCGGGAGGGCTTTCCCGAAGAACCGGAAGCCCTTTTTTCCTCTAGGATGTCCCACCAGAGGGTGCACAGGCCATAGAGGTCGCCAAGGTCCCAGGTTTGCCCTTCATCACCGGAGGCAGGTCGGGAAAAAAACAGGTCCTGCTTTTCTTTTTTATTCCACAGAAACAGGGCAGCCTTCCTGTAGGGCCTGTACCGGGAAAGCTTTTCCTCCACATCGAACTCTCCCGGAGATTCCTCCGCGCAGGAAAAATCATGTTCCTGCTCTCCGGTCTTTCCCGGGAGAAGGGACCTGATCTTGTTCAGCACCAGAGAAGCAGCCAAGGTCAAAAACTCGGAGACCACGGCGACGGAGACCCGCCTCGTGTTGGCCAGGTACGCCCCGTAGATCCTGACGGCCTGGCCGACGGAAATCCCTGCCACATCGAGCTGCCTGTTTTCCACCAAGTAGCACAGGAGATCGAACGGGCCGGAAAAACCGCTTACCTCCGCCTGAAAACCGCTCAGGTCGTGGTTTTGAACCACCTCATCGACCTACCCTCTCCGGACGAATCCTATGGAGTTCACAACCTCCTCCATGGTTTTCCGGGCCACAGCCCCGGCCTTTACTGCTCCCTCCCTGAGGATGTCGCCGAGAAGGTCGGGATTCTTTTCATAATACGCCCTTTTCTCCCGTATGGGGTTCATGACCCGCTCCACATGAACCTTCAGTTTCTTCTTGCAGTCCACACAGCCGATACCCCACGTCCTGTGCGCGCTGACCAGCCACTCGTCATAGGCCGGCGCGTGCGCCCCGCTGTGGCAGCGCGCGCAGTCCGTCGGCTGGTTGGCAATGTTCA
>JAPXRK010000093.1:3595-6269 GCA_033813575.1 Synergistales bacterium | reverse complement strand
GTCGACAAGATCGCCGACGGAAAGATCAACAAGTTCTACGAAGTGAACTGCCTGATGGACCAGGCCTGGATCCGCGACGGCGACAAGAAGATCAAGGACATCGTCATGGAAACCATCGCCAAACTCGGCGAAAATATCGTCGTACGACGGTTCGCCCGCTTCAACATAGGAGAATAGGTTCTGCATCGAAAGGCGGGGCGAAAAGCCTCGCCTTTTTTCTGTATTCCGTTTTCTACCCCGTGAAAGGGAAGGGATAGGTATGCGATTCAAAAGAGTTCTTCTGAAACTCTCCGGAGAGGTCCTCTCCGGCTCCAACGGTTTTGGATTCGACTTCGACGCCGTGCGCCGGATAGGGGAAGAAATTGTGGAGGTTGCCCAGTCCGGAATCCAGATCGCAATGGTCGTCGGAGGCGGCAATATGCTCAGGGGGCGCGAGCTGGAAAAGCTTGGGATTGAACGAGCCCAGGCGGACTATATGGGCATGCTGGCCACAGTGATGAATGCCCTCTGCCTTCAGGATGTCCTGGAGAAATTCGGCGTTCCCACCAGGGTCCAGACCGCCATTGAAATGCGCCAGATGGCCGAGCCGTATATTCGGCGCCGGGCCCTTCGTCACCTCGAAAAGGGCAGAATAGTGATTTTTGCCGCAGGCACGGGATCCCCCTATTTTTCGACCGATACCGCCGCCGCGCTTCGGGCTGCCGAAATGGAAGCGGATTGCCTGTTGAAAGCCACCAAGGTAGATGGTATATATAGTGCGGACCCCAAGAAACACCCTGACGCGGTGCTTCTGCACAGGCTGACCTACATGGAGGCACTGCGCCGGCAGTTTGAGGTGATGGACGCGGCAGCGTTTTCCCTTTGCATGGAAAACGCCATACCGATAGTGGTACTCAACATCCTCCAGAAAGGAAACCTGAAAAACTTTCTGGTGAAGGGTGCAGACACGGGAACCATAGTATCCGCACAAGAGGACGGCGGGGCTTGAAAGAGCGGGACGGGCGTCCGCCTTTCCATTCTTCAGTAAGAGGAGGAATTCCGGTATGCCGAAAGAAGAGCTGAAGGTTCTGCGGGATCGCATGGAAAAGGTCATTGAGCACCTGAAGGGCGAATTTCTCGCCATCAGGACGGGGCGGGCTCACCCGGGACTGGTGAGCGACATCAAGGTGGATTATTACGGAGCTCCCACCCCCATCAAGCAGATTGCCACTATCTCGGTCCCTGAGGGAAGGCAGATCGCCATTTCTCCCTTCGACAGGTCGGCCCTCAAGCTCGTCGAGAAGGCCATACTGGCTTCATCCCTTGGCGTGACGCCCCAGAACGACGGAGAAATCATCCGGGTGAACCTGCCGGAGCTCACCAGGGAGCGGCGCGTTGAACTGACAAAGCTCGTGGGAAAATACGCCGAGGAGGGCAGGATTGCCCTGAGGAACCTTCGGCGTGACTCGAATGAAGTCCTCAAAAAGAAGGAAAAGAACTCTGAAATCAGCGAAGACGACCTGAAAAAATACACCAAGGATGTTCAGGACGTAACCGACGAATTCATCAAAAAGGTCGACGAAACGCTGAAGGCCAAGGAAAAGGAGATCATGGAGGAGTAGACAGGAACTCCGGACATTTCGGGAAGCGGGGGGAGTACCCCCGCTTCTTTTTTCAGGAGGGATGGACATGCCGCTGCCAAAAGTGTACGTTACCCGCAGGATTCAGGATGCGGGGCTCAGCCTTCTTCCCGGGCGGGTGGATTTTGAAGTGTGGGAAAAAACCGCCCCCGTGGAGAGGGCGGTGCTTCTTGAAAAGGCCCCAGGTGTCCAGGGGCTCCTGTGCACCCTTTCGGACAGGATAGACGAAGAGCTTCTCTCCCGCTGCCCGGGGCTGAGAGTGGTGAGCAACTACGCCGTGGGATACGACAACATCGACGTGGAAGCGGCCACGAGAAGGGGAGTCCTGGTCACCAACACACCCGACGTGCTGACCAACGCCACCGCCGATGTCGCCTTCACTCTGATCCTCGCCTCCGCCCGCCGGGTAGTGGAGGCAAACGAGTTCCTCCGTTCGGGAGAATGGGTCACCTGGCACCCGGACCTGCTTCTCGGCCAGGATGTATCCGAATCCGTTCTCGGCATCGTGGGAATGGGGAAAATCGGCCAGGCAGTGGCGCGAAGAGCGGCGGGTTTTTCGATGAAGATCCTGTTTTTCAACCGCTCCCCTAAACCGGACCTGGAAAAGGAGCTGGGCGCACGGCAGGTGTCCCTCGATGAGTTGCTGAGAGAGAGCGACTTCGTTTCCCTTCATTGTCCCCTGAGCGCGGAGACAAAAGGCCTTATCGGGGAACGGGAGCTCCGGATGATGAAGAAATCTTCCATACTCATCAACACGTCAAGAGGACCCGTGGTGGACCAGAAGGCCCTCTACAGGGCCTGTTCGGAACAATGGATCTGGGGCGCGGGGCTCGATGTCTTCGAAAAGGAGCCCGTCCCCCTGGACGAGCCCTTGCTGACGCTGAAAAACGTCACCACCATACCTCACCTCGGAAGCGCCACGATAAAGGCGAGGGAAGGCATGGCACGGAAAGCCGCCGAAAACCTCCTGGCCGCACTGGAGGGAAAAAAGCCGACCGACCTGGTGAATCCGTCAGCCTGGAAGAAGTAACAATCCGCCCCCTCCGGTATTGCAC
>JAPXRK010000093.1:0-3585 GCA_033813575.1 Synergistales bacterium | reverse complement strand
GCACCGGAGGGGGCGGATTGTACGCTGTCGTCGCTTTCTACTTCAGCTCTTCGAGGAACTCTTTGAAGCGTCTCATGCCCTCGCGGATCTCCTCCTCCGAATTCGAGTAGGAAATGCGCACGTTGCCCGGCGCCATGAAAGCGCTGCCTGGCACGAGAGCGACGTATTTCGATTCCAGGAATACCTTGCACAGTTCGGCGTCGTCGGAAAGGACCTTTCCGTTCCAGTGTTTTCCAAGGATCCTGTCCACGTTGAACCACACGTAGAAGGCACCCTTGGGCTCGGTGAAGGAGATGTAGGGCATGTCCTTCATAAGCTCCACGATGAGGTCCCTTCTCTTGCTGAACGCCTTGTGCATGGTCCGGACGTCCTGGTCGGCTTCCTTCAGGGCGCCGACGGAGGCCCACTGGGCTACGGAGCATGCGTTTGAGGTAATGTGCCCCTGGAGGTCGCCGAGATACCCCATGACGGACGAGGGACCCAGGGCGTACCCGATCCGCCAGCCTGTCATGGCGAAGGCCTTGCTGACCCCGTTGATGATGATGGTGAGGTCCTTTGCCTCCGGAACGAGGTTCAGGATCTGGTGGTGCTTTTCACCGCAGTAGACAAGCCGTTCATAAATTTCGTCGAAGATGATGACGATGTTGTGTTCCACAGCAAGTTTTCCAAGGTCCCGGAGGCACTGTTCGTCATAAATGGCGCCAGTCGGATTGTTGGGCGTGTTGACGATCATGGCCCGGGTTCTCGGGGTGATGGCTTTTTTTACGTCGTCGTACCGGGGAATGAAATCGGTTTTGCTCGTGTCCACGAGAACAGCTTTCCCGTCGAAGAAGCGGATCTGTTCCACGTAGCTCACCCATGCGGGAGTGAATACCAGCACTTCGTCGCCCGCGTCGATGACACAGCCCAGGGCCTCGTAGAGCAGCGGTTTCGCTCCTGCGCCCACGACGACGTTGGCGGGAGAATACTCAAGGCCGAAATGTTCTTTGTAATAGGCGCAAACCTGCTCACGAAGCTCGGGAATGCCCGTGCCGGGGGTGTAGTGGGTCTGCCCCTTCTTCATCGCTTCTTCGGCATAGCGGATAGCCGAAGGGGGAGAGTCGAAATCGGGTTCTCCGGCTCCGAAGGAAATGACCGGTTTTCCTTCCCTTTTGAGGCTCTTGGCTTTTGCGGTAACGGCGAGGGTTGCTGAAGGTTCCATCTTTCGGGCTCTCTCGGAAATGTACATGACATATTCCCTCCTGCACAATATGGTAATTGCGTCATTATACCCCATTCAGGGGCTGGTGAGGGGCTAATTCCGTTTGTTGCCCAGAATCCCCCCCGGTGTTAGAATGATAACATAATTACAGAGCCTGAATGGAGGGATTTGCATGGACATACGCTTCATCACCCGCGGGGTCGAACTGAAGGACGACCTGAAGGACTACATGGAAAACAAGATGTCCAAGCTTGAGAGATTTTTCAGCCGCATCATTGACGGTCAGGTAGTGATGAGTTTCGGGCGGGGACTGTTCACTGTGGAGATCACCTCCAACGCAAACGGGGTCATCATGAGAGGGCAGTCCAGCGCCCCGGACATGAGAAAGGCCTTCGACCAGGGGCTTAAGAACCTGGAGCGGCAGATCAAGAGGCACAACGCGTACCTGAAGGACCGCGCCCAGCTGAAAACCCATGACGTATCCTTTGAACTGCCTGTGACCGAGAAAGAGCTTCCCATTCCTCCCGAAGAGGAAATAGTGAAGGTGAAGCGTTTCCCCCTGCGCCCCATGAGCGCAAAGGAAGCGACCATGCAGATGGATCTTCTGGGGCACGAGTTCTTCCTCTTCAAGAACGCTGATTCCGGTGCCGTCAACGTCGTCTACAAACGCAAGGACGGCGGGTACGGCCTCCTCGAACCTTCCGAGTGACCTGCTCCCGAAGAGGGTTGTCCGACACGGAGAGGACCCTGCACGGGTCCTCTTTTTCATAGGACGGAAAGCACATGCATGAAGTCTCTCTCGCGGAATCTATTGTGACTGCCCTGCTTCAAATGAAGGAAGAACAGCAGTGGAAGTCCGTCGTGGAAGTTCGGCTCAGGATCGGTGCCCTGAGGCAGGTTTTCCCGGACATCCTGTCTTTCGCATTCAGCACCGTCACCAGGGGCACAGCCCTTGAAGGAGCCCGCCTCGTCGTGGAGGATGTCCCCCTTTCCTTCCGCTGCAGAGACTGCGGAACTTCGTGGCAGGAGGAGACTGCTCTCTGTCCTGCCTGCGGCTCGATTCACCGGGAAACGACAGCGGGACTGGAACTGGATATTGAATCGGTGGAGGTTGAAGAGCAATCATGAGCAAGATCGTTACCCTTCAGCAGTCGATTATGGCCGAAGACGAAAAATTCGCCGCATCCATCAGGGAGGCGAACAGGAAAAGAGGGCTCCTCATGGTGAATATCATCGGCTCTCCCGGATGCGGGAAGACGACTCTCCTTGAGCGGACCGCGAAAGAATCCGGCCTCTCCTTCGCCGTGATCGAGGGTGACCTGGCGACGAACAGGGATGCGGAGCGACTCGATGTCCTCGGCGTTCCCGTGGTGCAGGTGAATACCCACGGGGGATGCCACCTTGAGGCTAATGTGGTGGAAAAGGCTATGGAAGCGCTTCCCCTGGACTCCCTTGACATCCTCTTCGTCGAAAACGTGGGAAACCTGGTGTGCCCTGCGGAATTCGACCTCGGCGAAGACTTCAAGGCAGCCATGCTGAGCACGCCTGAAGGGGCGGACAAGCCGCTCAAATACCCCTACCTTTTCAGCTCATCAAAAATCGTTCTTCTGACCAAGACCGACCTCCTTCCGTACCTCCCCTTCGACATGAAGATGTTCACCGACGATGTGAAAGCCCTCAACCCTGAAGCACCGGTCCTGCACCTCAACGGGATCACCGGTGAAGGATTCGGGGGATGGACGGACTTTCTGAAAGACAGGATCAAGGAGAAAAAAACGGATGCCCGATGAGAAAAAGCTCCTGGAGAAACTGAATCCCCGGCAGAGGGAAGCGGTCGCTTACTGCGACGGCCCCCTCCTCGTCCTGGCAGGCGCCGGCAGCGGCAAGACAAGGGTCCTGGCTCACAAAATCGCCTATCTCGTGGCCAAGGGCCTGTCCCGCCCGGAGGATATCCTTGCCGTGACGTTCACCAACAAGGCTGCCAGCGAGATGAAGGAACGGGTCAGGGCGCTCCTCGGGGACACGGGACGGGAGATGCAGATCTGCACCTTTCACTCCTTCGGCCTGCGCCTTCTTTTCCGGAACAGGGCACTTCTTCCGTCAGTCGGCCTGAAGGAAAGTTTTGCCATTTTCGACAGGGGGGACAGCCGTTCCCTGGTAAAGGAAATCATGGAAGGGCTCAACATCGACACGAAGCAGTTCGAGCCTTCATCCATGCTCGACCGCATCTCCACGGTAAAGAACGACTGCCTCCCGGCAGGGAAGAGCTCTCCCCTGCTGGAGGGAATCTACGGCGATGTATTCTCAGCCTATAATGAAGCGCTGAGACGCCAGAACGCCGTCGACTTTGACGACCTGCTTCTGCTTCCCCTGCGCCTGCTGTC
>JAPXRK010000092.1:0-6368 GCA_033813575.1 Synergistales bacterium | reverse complement strand
GATTACCGCCTCCGGAAGCGTCACTCCCGGGGGGAAACTCGATATCACGGCTCAGGCAAACGCCATTCAACCAGGGAAGTTCTCAGATCTGATCCCAGGAATCCCTGCTGCCTCCTTCAGGGGAACGCTCTCAGCAAAAGCCGCAGTAAAGGGAACGACTGCCTCGCCTTCAATCAGTCTTGTTCTCTCGTCCCCCCAGCTCTCCCTCCCCGGGACGCTTTCCCTCAAAAACCTGTCCGCCGCGGTCACATCCCCGGGCGGCCTGAAAGGCCTGCAACGGGGTGACCTGTCCCTTTCCCTCTCGGCAGCTTCCGGGGAATACAATGGAGTACCTCTTTCCGCAGTTGCCATGAAAGCCACCAAGACGGGGCGGACTATTTCCGTCCCCTCCGCCTCGGCAAGAAGCGGAGAAGGTTCTTTTTCAGCCTCGGGAAAGGTCGCTTTCGGTGCAAAAAGCGCTGACGAACCCCAGCTCGAACTGAATTTCACCGCCTCCAAAGCTGACCTCGCTGCCATGTCAAAGGCCATCGGACTGCATTTCCTCCTCCGGGGAACGGCCGGGGGAACGGCATCCCTGAAAGGGCCTGCTTCAAATCCCTCCTTCACGGTAAAGGCTTCGTCCCCCAAGGTCTCCCTTTCCGGGATAACTGCTGCCGATGCGACCCTCCAGCTCTCAGGAACGGCGAAGGCCTTCAAGATCGACAGGTTCGCCGCCGGATTCAAAGGAGGAACTCTCTCCGGATCAGGAACGGTCAAGCCGGGCAAAACACCCGACATAACCCTGAACATCTCCGCAAAAAAGATCGACATCAAGGCTCTTGCCGGGGATTTTCCCGCCGCCGGGGGGCTCAGCATCAGCGGCAGGGCTGACGGAACCTTCAAAGGACGCATAACCGGAACCAAAAGAAGCGGAAGCGGGACCATCACATCCCCTGCCGTCTCCATCAGCGGGCTTGGGGCGACGAACATCACCGTCCCCCTCACGATTGAAGGGGATGTCCTAAGGGGAAAGGACATCTCCCTTGCTTTTTACGGCGGAAAACTCAAAGGCAGCGGAACCCTGAACCTGAAAACGATGAAATACACCTCCAGCGTCTCCTTCAGCGGGGTGGACGTCAACGCTGCCGCCCATGCCTTCGCGGGAGGTCTCGGCGGCAAAGTGACCGGACAGGCCAGGGGATCGCTTCAGGTATCCGGGACCCTCGGCCCGCAATTCTCCCTCTCCGGAAAAGGAACAGCTTCAGTGAGCTCCGGAGCCGTTTCAGGCTTCAGGAACGTCGACATCGCGGCTCGTCTCTACGGTACCTCGGGAATCCGCTACACCGGTGCAGTCATCCCCTTCCGCCTTGAAACCGGACGGATTGTGCTGGAAAAGGGTGCCCGGGCCGAGGCGCCGCAAAACGACCCCATGTACCGCTTCCTCACCGCAGAGGGAACTGTCGGCCCAAGGAGAGCCCTGAACCTCAGCTGCGCCGGAAACATCAACATGAAGCTCTTCAACGCCCTCAGGGGTGGAGCAGCCGGAGGAATATCCGGAGGATCACTCGAAGATGCTCTCCAGGGGCTCCTCGGAGGCTTCAAGAAAGGGATGGCGGAAGAGGACTTCCGGAACACCACCTTCACCGTCCGGGGCACCCTGGACAAGCCGTCCATCGCCAACCTGAAAACAGCGCCTCCGCCGCCCAAACAGCAGGCACCCGCCCAGGCGCCTTCACCGGCTCCCGCGCCGCCCCCCCAGGCCCCGAAACCGAAAACACCCGAGGAAATCCTGAAGGAAAAACTTCTCGAATCCATCTTCAAATAAAAAAGGAGCCCGAAAGGGCTCCTTTTCTGCGCCTTATCCGTCTGCCAGGTATTTTTTTCTTTCTTCTTCGGGAACCATGCTGCCCCCCGTTGCCCAGACGATATGGGCAGAATGCTCCATCGCAGCAGGAGAAAACTTTTCCCTATAGTCAGCGCACCGCTGGACGGACGTATAGCCCGGAAAGCCGGCGGCCGCCGAAGGTTCGACAAAAATGCCTTCCTTTTCGTACAGGGTTCTTACAAGAGCTTCCATGCGGCTGTCGGACACGGTGAACAGACCGTCGAGAAGATTTTCCACAAGCCTGCCAACAAGCTTTGACGGCCTTCCCACCGCCAGGCCGTCGGCACTGGTCTTTCCCGAAAGGCCAATATCCTGGACGCAGATCCTGTCATGGAGCCCCGTCAACACCCCCAGCAGCATGCAGGGTGACTGCACCGGCTCCGCAAAGAAACAGCGGACGTTCTCCCCGAAAACATGCTTCAGGCCGAAGGTCACTCCCCCAGGCCCGCCGCCCACGCCGCAGGGCAGATACACGAAAAGGGGGTGATCCCGGTCCACCGTTATTCCCTTCTCCGCAAGCTGCCGCTGAAGCCTCTCCGCTGCCACAGCATACCCAAGGAACAGCGTCCGGGAATTCTCGTCATCCACAAAATGGCAGAGAGGGTCCGATTCCGCCTGCCGCCTTCCCTCGGCGACGGCCATCTGGAAATCTCCCGGGTACTCCGCAACCTTTGCCCCCTTCTTCCGGAGAAGATCTTTCTTCCACTGCCGCGCATCGGCGGACATGTGCACCGTCACCCGGAAACCCAGTTGTGCACTCATGATCCCGATGCTCAGCCCCAGGTTTCCCGTGGATCCCACGGCGATGGCGTACCGGGAAAACAGCTCCCGGAACCGGTCCTCAGCCAGGACGGCATAACCGTCGCCGGGCTTCAGGAGACCGCTTTCCAGCGCCACCTTCTCGGCAAAGCAGAGGACCTCGTATATCCCCCCCCGGGCCTTGATGGAACCGGAGATGGGGAGATCACTGTCGCACTTGAGGAGCAGCCGTCCTGACAGTCCATCCTTTGCTTTTTCAGCCAGGAAGGCTTTCATCTCGGGGATATCCTTCAGGGGCGACTCGATGATCCCCCCTGCGGGAACCGTTTCCGGAAAAGCCCGCATGATGTACGGAGCAAAACGGGCAAGCCTCGCCGAAGCATCGGCAATGTCATCTTTCGTCATCTCGTCGGGGAGCCTGTTGTCCAGCCCCGGGTTCAGCCAGAAAACCTCTTTCCCGTTCTTCAAATCCTCAATCAGTGGGAACTTGCGCATTAATTCATCCACGGATTCCTTCTCCCTTCCTGCTTGTTTCAGTTCTTTTTGTGCATTTTCTCCAGCGGGCACACAGGGAATGCAGCACCCATAATTCTTCCCAGGAAATGCTCCCCATTACAGAAAAAGCAGACCTCGGGGGCATTTCACAGAACATCCTGAAGCGCCGGCTCAAAAAGATTCCGTAACGGTGCTGATGCCTACGGTGAGCTCCTTCCCGTTCCGCAGGAGGAGAAAGTTGTTCTCCCCCTCTGAGAGAAGGACCGAGAAACCTTCTACAGACGGCACTGCCTTCCCGTTGCAGAAGAGGATGATATCACCCGGCTGCATCTTCATCGCCTCGGCAAGCCCTCCAGGCTTGACCTCGAGGATGACGGCGCCTGTCCGCCCCTTGAGGGCCGATTTTTCGCTCATGGATAAGTTCCTCAGCACAAACCCGAGTTTCGGGGGCTGATTTTTCCCATTTCCGGCAGGTGAAGCCTGGCCGAAGGTGAGGGTCTTCGGAGGAACGGGGAACTCGTCCAGCGGAAGAGTTTTGATCCTGAGAGTCTCTTTTTTCCCGTTTCGCGCAAGTTCCAGGATGAAGGTATCCGCCGAAACAAAACCGGGACGGATATCTTTCTTGAACTGTTCAAAGGATTCAACCGGCCGGCCGTTCACGGACAGAATGATGTCTCCGGGTTTGAGCCCTCCCTTCTCGGCAGGCCCTCCCAAATCCGCAAAGTCAACCACAATGCCCGCCTGTTTCTTCAGTCCGGCGTCCTTCAGGTTCTTTTTCGTCGGTTCCTCGTACGAAAAACCAATATACCCCCTCAACTCGATTGGATGTCCCGAGGCGGCAGCAAGACTTGTGATGATCGAGCACAGGGTTTCAGCGACTCCCTTTGTCGAAGTCCTCATCTGGGGTGATGTTTCACCCTCGGAAGCAGTTGACAGGTATGCCGCTACAAACCACGGACATTGCCCCTTGAAGGCTGTATTGTGCCAGATCCTCAAATCCGTGAGCTTGTCGAAAGGAATTACGGTTGCCTGGCCCGCCGTCCAGAAAAAGCGTATCCCGAACCTGTCAGCCTCCACAGATTTGAGCATTCCGTCATCGATGCTCATGAGCAGGGGCTGGATGTTCTTGAGGCGTCCCATGGCCTCTTCGACAGTGGGATAGTACTCCGGAATATAATAGTGGCGAACGAAAGGAGACTGGGCAAAAGCGGCGCATGAGCAGAGAGAAAGAAAGAGCAGCGCCCAAGCAAGCAGGCCGCGTTTCTTCACGGAAACACCCTCCTTTTCTCCGGAACAGGCATCGGACGCGATACCTGTCCCGGTCATCCTTGTCCAGATCCTCCTGCCCAACGCCGGGACAGGGGGGAGGCTCCGGATCCGCCGAATTCAGTACGCCGTGGTGACGGTGTTGACCCCGACAGTGAGTTCCTTTCCGTTCCGGAGGAGAAGGAAGTTGTTCTCCCCCTCCACCAGGAGCCCCGAAAGTCCTTCTGCCGACGGCACCGGTTTTCCGTTGCAGAAGAGGATGATGTCGCCAGGCTGCATCTTCATAGCTTCGGCGAGTCCGCCCGCCTTTATTTCGAGAACGGCCGCGCCGGTCCGCCCCTTGAGGGCAGATTTCTCGCTCATGGTGAGGTTCCGAAGAACGAATCCCAGTTTCGGAGGTTCTTTCCCGCCGCTTCCGGAAGCAGGCACCTTCCCGAAAGAGAGACTCTTCGGGGGCACCGGGAGCTGGTCCGCCGGCATGGTCCTGATTTTCACCGTCTCTTTTTTTCCTTTTCTCATGATCACAAGGTCGAACCATTCGGCCGAGAGATCAAGGGAGGGCCAGATTTTCTTCTCGAAATGCTCGTAAGATTCGATGGCATGACCGTTGACGGAGAGGATGACATCCCCCACCTTCAGACCGACTTTTTCCGACGGCCCCCCGATTTCCACCAGGTTGACAACGACGCCTTCCTGCTTCTTGAGCCCGGCGTTCTTGAGGGCTTCTTTCGTCGGCGTATCGGAGGAACCTCCCAGGTTTCCCCTCAGGTCAAGAGGATTCCCCGCAGCTGCCGTAAGCGAGGCGATGATGGAATAGAGTTCCTGGGCCGCTTCTTTCGTGGCCGTTCTCACAAGGGGAGGATCTCCTTCCTCCGACACCTTCGCCGCGACGAACCACGGGCAGGGCCCCTGAAAGGCCGTGTTGTGGAAAATTCTCATCCGGGAGAGCTTGTCGAAGGGAATGACCGTCGCCTGCCCGACCGTCCAGAAGAAGCGGATTCCGAACCTGTCCGCCTCCACGGACCGGAGCGTTCCGTCCTGGGCTCCCATGAGCATGGGCTGGATGTTCTTGAGCCGTCCGACCGCTTCCTCCACGGTGGGATAATACTCCGGAATATAGTAATGACCAACGAGGGGTGACTGGGCTGACGCAGCAATGGGGAAAAGAGCGAGAAAAAACAGCAGGGCGAGAGGAAACAGGCTTCTTTTCACGAAGAATCCCTCCTTTTTCTTCTATTCGCCTATTCTGTCCGATTATCTCACTCCTCCATCCCGGTCACAATCCCGCAGTATTTTTTCCTTCCTATTGTGGAAGGACTGTCCGGAAGCAAAGAACACCCTTTTTCCTGTACGCCTCAGCTCCGGCAATACTCTGGAGAACAATGCCGAGACGGTTCGTTCCGTTTGCGACCGCTACGTCCATCCCCAGGAAAGAGAGGAAAGGGAGAACCAGCAAGGATCATCCCCCGCCTATGGTGTTGAAAAAACCCGCGAAAATGCCCACGAAAAAATGCGGTCCACAAAAGGAGAGAATGCTCCACGATTCGATCACGTCCTCATAAAAAAATACTCCTGAATGTTCTTCCCGGGGACTCCCGTTTCCTCTTTTCTCTTCCCACAACTTGTGATACATAGAAGGGGGGCAACCACCTATACCTGAAAGAAGTGAGATAGATGCTTATTCTGGGACACAGGGGAGCTTCCGGGTACGCCCCGGAAAACACGATTGCGGCCTTCGGGCTGGGCATCAGGCAGGGGTGCCACGGTTTCGAGTTCGACGTCCAGCTGAGCCGGGACGGCGAACCCGTTGTCCATCACGACTGGTCCGTAGAGCGGACCACCGGCGGCACCGGGGATATCCGTGACCTGACGTTCCGGGAGATCCGGAGCCTTGATGCGGGAAAATGGTTTTCCCCCGAATACAGGGGCGAGAAAATCCCCGCCCTTGCGGAAGTACTGGAACTGATCCCCGAAAATATGCTCC
>JAPXRK010000091.1:0-6455 GCA_033813575.1 Synergistales bacterium | reverse complement strand
CACCAAGAACGCCTACCTCAGGGTGCGGCGCTGCGCCCAGTCCCGGGCCATCGAGAACGAGTGCTACGTGGCCATCGCCGGGAGCGTGGGGAACATCCCCAAGGTGGAGAACATGGACATCCAGTACGCCCAGTCCGCCATATTCACACCCTCGGACTTCGCCTTCCCCCACGACGCCGTGGCTGCGGAGGCCACACCCAATACGGAAATGGCCCTCATCGCCGACCTCGACGTGGAGCTCCTGAAGGAACTGCGCCTCCAGGGAAGCGTCCGGAACCTGTCAAGCCGCCGGACGGACCTGTACTGGATCGACTGGCTGAAGGAAAAGGAACGGGAGGACGAGGAAAAATAAAACGGCGGGCCCGCAGGTCCGCCGTTTCTGACCTGCGTTCCGGTTTTATTCCGCCAGGCTCCCGAGGTGCTTCGCCAGGAAGCTCTCCATGGCCCGGTAGAAGTCGAACCGGTTCTCCTCGTTGAGGAAGCCGTGCCCTTCGTTGTCCTTCACCATGTACTCCACGTCCACGCCTCGTTTCCTGAGGGCCTCCACGATCTGGTCCGATTCCGCCTTTTTGACCCGGGGGTCGTTCGCCCCTTGGGCCACGAAGAGGGGGGCCCTGATGTTGTCGGCGTGGAAGACGGGGGAGGCGGCCTTCAGCAGGTCCCTGTCCTTCTCCGGGTGGCCGATCTGCTCGTAGAGCATCTGCCGCCCGAGCTCCCAGTAGGGGGGGATCGTCTCCAGGAGGGTGAAAATGTTGGACACTCCCACGTAGTCCACCCCGCAGGCGTAGAGGTCCGGCGTGAAAGCCAGCCCCGCGAGGACGGCGTACCCGCCGTAGGAGCCCCCGTAGATGCCGATCCTTTCCGGATCGGCGATTCCCTGCTCGATGAGCCATTGTACGCCGTCGGTGATGTCGTCCTGCATGGCCCGCCCCCACTGCTTGAAGCCCGCTTCCCAGAAGGCCCTGCCGTAGCCGGTGGAGCTCCGGAAGTTCATCTGGAGCACGGCGAGTCCCCGGTTGGCGAGGAACTGGACCTCGCTGTCGTATCCCCACGAGTCCCGTGCCCACGGGCCTCCGTGGGGGTTGATCACCACGGGGAGGTTCTTCCCGTCGCTCCCGGCGGGGAGGGTGAGGTATCCGTGGATCGTCAGGCCGTCCCGGGCGGTATACTGCACCGGTTTCATGGGGGCGAGCCTTTCCTCCGGCAGCCAGGGGCTGAGGTCGGCCAGCTTACGGAAGTCCTTCGTCTTCATGTCGAAAAAGTAATAGGCGCCCTGGGTACGGTCGCTGCCCGCATGGAGGAGGACCTTGTCCTCTTCTTTGTTCATGGATGTCACGGTGACCTCGTACCCGGGAAGGCGGGACTCCAGCTCCTTCTGGAGGGTTGCCCGCTCTTCGTCGAAGAAATGGTACCGGAACCGGTCGGTGGTGTAGCCGGTCCCCGTGATCACCTTCCGTTTCTTCGAACGGAACAGGGCGTACACGTCAACCTCGGGGTGTTCGAAAACCAGTTCTTCGTGCGCCGCCTTTTCAGGGTCGAAGACGAAGATGGCCGATGTGTTTCGTCCCAGGTTCGAGGAGACGTAGAGTTTTTTGTTGTCGAAGGTGAAGAAGAGAGGGGAAACGCTCTCCCGGAAGTCGGTGGTGAGGAGCGTCCGGAAGGGATAATCCTCCCTGTCCCGGTAGAGGAGGGACCGGTTGACCCCGTCGGTCCGGATGGCCACCCGGAGCTTCCCGTCGTGGTCGGTCATCCACTCCTCGATGTCCCCCGGGTTTTCCTCGATGAGAGTGAGTTCCCCGGTGGCGATGTTCAGCCGGTACACGTCGAAGAGCCGGGGATCCCTCCGGTTCATTCCGATGAGAACCTCGTCCTCTATGTCCTCGAGGCGGTCCACGATGGAAACCCGGACTCCCTTGAAGGGAGTGAGGTCCCTCGCTTCCGAGCCCCCGGCGTCCACCCCGTAGAGGTGGTAGTTTTCGTCCCCGCCGGAGTCCTGCAGGTAGAGAATGCGGTCGTTCCCGGCCCAGAAGTAGGCCAGGATGTCCCGTTCAGTCGCCGACGTGATCCGTGTCGCCGTTTCCTCTCCGATTTCCTGGACGAAGATGTTCATCCGCCGCTCCCAGGACTCCCGCCAGGATATGCGCGTCCCGTCGGGGGATATCTGGAATCCGCTCCTGTCAGGATTCCGGAAGAAATCCTCCATGGGGATGAGCCCCCCGGCAGCGCCGGCCGGAAGCGATAGGAGAGAAAATAACAGAAGAACCGCCGTTCCCAGAAGAATTGATTTCATCATCGTCTATTCCCCCATGATCTTGACGACCACGCGCTTTCTGCGCCTGCCGTCGAATTCGGCATAGAAACACTGTTCCCACGGACCCAGGTCGATCCTGCCGTCAGTTACGGGCAGCGTCGCCTGGTGATGGACCACGATTCGCTTCAGGTGCGCGTCCCCGTTGTCCTCTCCCGTTTGGTGGTGAGCGTAGGACGGATCCACGGGGGCCGTTTTCTCCAGCCACTCCAGGATGTCCCGGTGGAGCCCCGGTTCATCGTCGTTCACGATGATGCCGGCGGTGATGTGCATGGCCGAGACGAGCATCATCCCGTCCCTGACGCCGCTGCGCCCGAGGATCTCCTCGAGCTTCGGCGTGATGCGGACCAGTTCCTTTCGTTTTTTTGTTTCGAACCAGAGGTATTCGGTGTGAATCTTCATTGGATGCCCCCTTTCTCAGCTTTCTGATGCGCAGGGATATGGTAGCATAAATGCCGCGGCGGAAGTGGAATCGCTTTATTCCTCTTTCCCGCCGTCGGTGCTTCACCGGCAGGAATACCGTTTTCAGCATGGCCTCGTCGGGCCAGGAAAGGAGGAGACGCCTTGAAGACCGATGAACGGAGAAAGAACATCGCGTCGGAGCTTGCCGGAGCAGGGGACCCTGTCACGGGGGGAGACCTGGCAGCCCGGTTCGGAGTGAGCAGACAGGTGATCGTCCAGGACATGGCGGTGCTCCGGGCGGAAGGCCTTCCGGTCGTGGCGACACCAAGGGGCTATATGCTGTTGCGCGCCGAAGGGACGGGGAGGCTCGTAAAGACGGTGGTCACAAGGCACAGGGACTACGAAGCCATGGAAGAAGAACTCCTGATCATGGTGGGCTGCGGAGCGAAGGTAGTCAACGTCATCGTGGAGCATCCTGTCTACGGCGAGATCACCGGCAACCTCATGCTCTCCACGCCGGGCGACGTGGCACGGTTCATGGAGTCCATCAGGGGCAGCTCGGGGGAACCCCTCTCCTCGCTGACAGGGGGCGTTCATCTCCACACCCTGGAGGTGGACGGCGAGGAGACATGGGAGCGGCTGCTGGCCGAACTCGCTGAAAAGAACTACTTGCCTGAGGGAAGCTGAAGGTGTATTCTTTACAGGTGTCAAGACACTTGTAAAGGGAGTGGTCCAATGGCAGGAACGGCGTCTTCTCCTCTTCGGGGGTACCTGATCAAGGTCTCGAACGGAATGGCTCTCGGTCTCTTTTCATCCCTCATCATCGGGCTCATCCTCCGGCAGTGCGGCCAGCTTCTCTCTTTCCCCCACCTCGAACATTTCGGCCGGGTTGCCCAGCTTCTCATGGGGCCCGCCATCGGCGCCGGGGTGGCTTTTGCGGTCGGCGCGCCTCCCCTGGGTATTTTTTCCTCTCTCGTGGCCGGGGCAGTAGGAGCCGGAACCTTTTCAGGCACCGCAGCGGCGGTGGGTGAGCCGGTGGGCGCCCTTGTGGCCTCCTGGGCGGGAGCGGAGGTATCCCGGAGGATCGCCGGGAAGACTGGGGTGGATATCGTGCTGGTCCCTGCAGCCACCATTGTCGTCGGGAGCGCTGTGGGCGTGGCCGCCGGCCCTGCGGTCGCCCGGATGATGTACTGGCTTGGCAGCGTCATCAACGCCGCAACCACCCTTCACCCCATCCCCATGGGGATCGTCCTCTCCGTGGCCATGGGCATGATCCTTACCCTGCCCATCAGCAGCGCCGCCCTCTCCATCTCCCTGGGGCTTTCCGGCCTCGCCGCCGGAGCTTCCACGGCGGGGTGCTGCTGCCAGATGATAGGCTTTGCCGTGGCAAGTTTCCGCGAAAACGGCACGGGGGGGCTCATTGCCCAGGGGCTGGGGACTTCCATGCTCCAGATACCCAACATCATACGGAACCCATGGATCTGGGTGCCGCCCACGGCGGCGTCGGCAGTCCTCGGGCCCCTCTCCACAGTGGTTTTCCGCATGGAAAACAGCCCCATCGGCGCCGGCATGGGAACCAGCGGCCTGGTGGGACAGGTTTCCACCCTGGATGTCATGGGGACCTCTGCCTGGACCGGGATTTTGCTGCTTCACTTCCTTCTCCCCGCCGTTCTTTCTCTTTTCTTTTCCGAAATCCTCAGGAGGACGGGCCACATCCGGTCCGGCGATATGAAACTTGGAAAATAGAAGGGCGGCCGCAGCCGCCCTTCTTTTTTTTCCGTTTTTCTCTCTCCACGGCATCACCCCAGCGCCAGCACCCTCCGGGCCACTTCGAAGTAGAGCAGCAGGCCCAGGATGTCCACCACTGTGGTGATGAAGGGGCCTGACATGACCGCCGGATCGATGTTCAGCTTTTTCGCCGCGAAGGGGAGAAAGGCTCCCACAATGTTGCCCAGCATGACAACACCCACCACGGACGCCGCCACGGTGAGGGCCACACCGTATCCCGTCCCCATGGTCCACGCCCGGATAGATGCCAGCGCCGCGAGGGAAATCCCCAGGAGAAAGCCGGAGACGACCTCCTTCGAGATGACCCTGAAAAGGTCTTCCCTGACGATTTCCCCCACCGTAAAGCCGCGGATCACGAGTGTAGCCGCCTGGGTGCCCGTGTTGCCGCCGGTGCCGGTGAGGAGAGGGATGAAGAAGGCGAGGGCCACCGTGCTCTCGAGGGCGAAGGAATACCGTTCCAGGATGAAGGACGAGAACAGCTGGGTGACGATGCAGACCATGAGCCAGGTCAGCCTCTTCCGTGTCAGGGTCAGGATCCCTGCGTCCAGGTAACTTTCGTCCACCGGGGAGATACCGGCCATCCGCTCGAAGTCTTCCGTGGCTTCCTCCTGGACGATGTCCAGGATATCGTCGAAGGTGAGTATCCCCACGAGACGGTTTTCCCTGTCCACCACGGGGATGGTCTGGAGGTCGTATTTCGACATGGTCCTCGCCGCTTCTTCCTGGTCGGTGTCCGTGGTGACGAAGACGGGCAGTCCGTCCATGAAGTCTGTGACGGGAGTGTCCGGTGAGGCGAGGATCAGGTCCTCGAGCAGCACCGTCCCCTTGAGTTTTCTCTCCGGGCTGACCACGAAGGTGGTGTAGATGGTTTCCTTCTTCGCAGCCGTGGCCCTGATCCTCGCCAGGGCCACGGCTGCCGACATGGTTTCCTTCAGGTCGATGAATTCCGGGGTCATGATGCGGCCAGCGGAATCGGCAGGGTAGTTCAGAAGGGCGTTGGCAAGTTTTCTTTCTTCCGGGGAAAGATGGGCAAGGAGTTTTTTCACCGTCTTGGCGGGCAGCTCGTCGAAAAGAGCCGTCCGGTCGTCGTCGGACATCTCCTCGATGATGGCCGCCACCTCCGAATCGGTGAAGCTTCCGAGCAGCTCTTCCCGCTCGGTCCCCTCGAGGAATTCGAAGACTTCTATGGCGATATCCTTGGGAAGCAGCCGGAAGAGGAAGACCCGTTCCGCAGGCGGTTTTTCCGCCAGGACCTCGGCGATGTCGGCGGGCTCCATGGTGCTCAGGAGTTCCTTCAGGCTTTTGAACTGCTTCCGTTCAAAGAGTTTTTCAACGCTCGCGAGGAGCTTGTTCTGGATGTCCTTCATGACCCTTCCCCCTGTTCCATGACCTGTACGGAGACGACCTCAGCGAGGTGTCCTCCGCTCCGTGCCTTTTCACTTGTTTTTTGGGGATGTCCGGCGGAGAAACACTCCCGGCATGCGCCGGAACTCCGCCGAAAGGAAGAAGGGCGGCCGGCGCTTTTACGTCGCTGCGGGAGCCTGTGCAGGTTGCGGTCCACTATCCATGGTGCCATCTCCTTGAAACGGGCTGGATTGGGATCAACGGGAAAAAGCTATCACAAAGGGAAAGAAATGTCGAGGCAAAGGAGGCGGTGATGAAAAAGAGCGAGCCGGCCCGTAAAGGCCGGCTCATCCTGTTAGTCCACTTTATTCTTGTTCTTCTTGAAATGGCCCGAAAAGGCCGGGATCATGAGAAGGATGGTGATGGCCCAGAGGAGCAGGCAGAGGGGGCGCTCAAAGAAAACCATGGGGGAGCCCGCCGCCATGATCAGAGACTGGCCGAAGCCCAGCTCAGCAATGGGGCCGAGGATGAGCCCGAGGACGAGGGCTCCCGTGGAGAATCCGCCTTTTTCCAGGAAGTAGCCCGCGACACCGAAGCCGAACATGAGCCACAC
>JAPXRK010000090.1:0-6476 GCA_033813575.1 Synergistales bacterium | reverse complement strand
GCCATGGCCGAATGCATTATGGAAAGGATTCCCCTGTAAGGCTCCCGTTTCGCAACGATCCCCAGGATGCCTTCGCAGATCAGGAAGGCGGAAATGTAATACAGCCATCCGTTCGTGCCGGGTTCCTGGAGGAAGACCATGGTGCGGAGCACGCAGTAAGCCGACCAGATGCCGAGCACATAGGTCTGGGCGACGGTAAGGACGACTTTCACAAGAAAGGCGAGAGCCCTGGGGCCGGACTGCCCGCTTCCTTCCAGAGATTCGAGGGTGGTGAACACAGATCCGATGAGGGGAACGACGTAGCGGACATACCCCCCCGAGAGGACCCACCCCCAGATAAGAAGGAAAAACGCGTAGTTGAAATAATGCACAGGGACCCCGCCTTCCGGAAAAGTAATGTGGATGCGGATTGATTATACCCTCTTTTTTTCCGGCAGGCACTCCGCTGTGGTATAATCAGTCGAAAGAAAAGCGGGAGGTGGGATCACATGGAAGGAATTTCCGCTGCGTCCCGGGGTTCTGCGGCGCAGGATGTGCAGCTTGCCGTTCAGTACTCTGTAATGAAGCAGGTGACTGACCTTCAGAAGGACATGCTCGCCCAGATGATGCAGAGCATGGGCATCGGACAGAACGTCGACCTTCTCGCCTGAGAGGACGACACTCCGAAGAACAGACCGGGAGGGGACGCACAGTCTCCTCCCGTCTTTTGTTTTCTTCACTGCTGTTCGACGATGGGCTTCACGTAGGAGGTTTCAGCGTCCCACGGAAAGAGGATCCAGGTGTCCTGGCTGACCTCGGTTATAAAGGTGTCCACGTAGGCCCTTCCCTCGGGCTTCGCATAGACGGCGGCGAAATGAGCCTTCGGCAGCATTTCCCGGACAACCCTGGCCGTTTTCCCCGTGTCCACCAAGTCGTCGATGATGAGCCACCCTTCTCCGTCCCCCTCGATCTTCTTCAGAACGGAAACATCACCCTGAGTCCGGAGAGTGTAGCTGGACACGCACACGGTGTCCACCAGGCGGATATTCAGTTCCCTGGCTATGATGGCCGCCGGGACAAGCCCTCCCCGGGCGATGCCGATGATCCGCTCCCATTTGGCCACCCCCACCAGCCGCCAGGCGAGAGCCTTGCAATCCCTGTGGATCTGCTCCCAGGAAATGGGGTACGTCTTATGATACCGTTCGCTGGACACGCCGAACATTCCTCCTCGTCGCCGGAAAAAATAGGAGTTTTTATTGTAGCATGCCCGCAGAAAAAACGAAGCAGAAAGAAACGAACACCTGTCCTGGCAGGTCAGGTTTCCGGGCGATCAGGCGGTGTTTTGCCCCTGCCCGGTACGGAGGGCCTGATTCCTAAATCCGAACCGGCAATGTATAATAATCCCGGGAAGAGGACCCACATTTTTTTCAGGGAGGTAGAAAACGTGAAGAGATTTTCTGTACTTCTCGCTCTCGCGGTCGGTTTCATTTTCTGCAGCGCGGCGTTCGCCGCCTTTCCGCCGGTCCCGGTGGAAAAGATCAATCCCGGTTTCATCTACATAGGCCCCATCGGCGACGGCGGTTACACCTTCATGCACGACAAGGGGAGGCTTTTCATGGAAGAGGCGTTCCCCGGCCTGAAATCCGCCTACGTCGAGTCCGTTCCCGAAGGCCCCGATGCCTCGAGGGTCATGGAGACCCTCGTTCGGAACGGCTCAAAGGTAGTCTTCGCCAATTCTTTCGGCCACATGGACTTCGTCCTCGAGGTGGCCAAGAAGTACCCCGAGACCATTTTCATGCACTGCTCGGGATACAAGGTGGCGGAGAACGTGGGAACATACTTCGGAAGAATGTACCAGGCACGGTACCTCTCAGGCCTCGTGGCGGGAAGCATGACGAAGAAGAACGTCATCGGCTACGTGGGCGCATACCCCATCCCCGAAGTCATCCGCGGCATCAACGCATTTACCCTCGGCGTCCGGAAAGCGAACCCCAAAGCCGAAGTCCGGGTCATCTGGATCTTCTCGTGGCTCGATCCCGGCAAGGAAAAGGAAGCCGCCAAGGCTCTCATTGACGCCGGGGCAGACGTTCTCGGCATGCACGCCGACACGGGAGCCGCACCCCAGGCCGCGGAAGAGGCAGGAATTTACGTGGTTGGATACAACAACGACATGAGCAACTATGCACCCACGAAGCATCTCACCGCCCCCATCTGGAACTGGGGAATCGTCTACCGGGACACCATCCGCCAGATCATAGACGGAACGTGGAAATCCGAACAGGTCTGGCTCGGCCTCAAGGAAGGCATGGTCGACCTCGCCCCCTACGGCAAGGATGTTCCCGATTCCGCAAAGAAGCTCGTGGAAGACGAGAAGGCAAAGATCCTCGCCGGAGGCTGGGACGTGTTCTACGGCCCCGTGAAGGACCAGGCCGGAGCAGTGAAGGTTCCCGAGGGAACCTCCATGACCGATGCCGAAATGCTCTCCATGAACTGGTTCGTGGAAGGCGTCAAGGGAGATATACCCAAATAGGCCGATCTTTTGTATTATAATGGTCGGGAGATTCTTGAGGGCGCGAATTTCCGCGCCCTTTTTTTCGACCTCCGCCATTCCGAACACAAGGAGGAAATGGAATGAATCAATGCCGGCCGCTGGTGCGCATGGAGAAGATCACGAAGCGGTTCGCCGGGGTAACGGCAAACCACGAAGTGGATTTCGACGTGCGACCGGGAGAAGTCCACGCTCTTCTCGGAGAAAACGGCGCAGGAAAATCCACGCTCATGAATATTCTCTACGGCCTGTACCGTCCGGACAGCGGCTCTCTTTTCATCGACGGGAACGAGATCGCCTTCTCCTCTCCCGGGGACGCCCGCAAAGCAGGGATCGGCATGGTCCACCAGCACTTTATGCTCATTCCCAGCCAGACGGTATGGGAGAACATGATCCTAGGCCTTGACGGCCTCCCCTGCGTTCTGCCGAAGAACGACATACGGGACCGGATCGCTTCCCTCTCGTCGAAATACGGCCTCAGGGTGGATCCCGACGCCAGCGTCTGGCAGCTCTCCATCGGCGAGCAGCAGCGGGTGGCCATTCTCCAGATGCTCTTCCGCCAGGCGAACATCCTGATCCTCGACGAGCCCACGGCGGTGCTCACCCCCCAGGAAGCGGAACATCTCTTCGAGACCGTCCGCCAGATGACCTCCGAGGGACACGGAGTCGTGTTCATCTCCCACAAGATGGACGAGGTCATGGGCCTTTCGCAGAGGGTGACCATCCTCAGGAAGGGAAAGCTCGTCGGCACAGTGGAAACGGCTTCCACCTCCAAGGAACAGCTCGCCGAGATGATGGTTGGACAGAAGATGGTCTACACCATTTCCAAGACTCCCCTCGAACCGGGAGAACCCGTCCTGGAGTGCGCTTCCGTCTGCGCCCTCGGCGACAGGGGTTTTCCTGCCGTAGACCATGCCACGTTTCTGGTGCGCCGGCGGGAGATTCTCGGCATTGCGGGAGTGGCGGGGAACGGACAGCAGGAGTTGTGCGAAACCCTCGTCGGGCTGCGGAAAGTGGAATCGGGATCCATCCGCATCAACGGCCGGGAGATGACCAACGCCCTCCCGAAGGATTTCATCGGGCAGGGAGTGCACTATATCCCCGCCGACAGGAAAGGAACGGGACTCGTTCCCAACATGAACGTGAGCGAAAATTCCATCCTGAAGCGATACTGGAACCGTCCCGTCTCCAGGGGACTCTTCCTGAACTGGAAGGAAGTGTTCGCCTTCGCCAGGGAGCTTGTCTCCAGGTTCAGCGTGAGCACTCCCTCCGTGGAGACCCCGGTGCGCAACCTCTCTGGGGGAAACCTGCAAAAGCTGATGCTCGGAAGGGAGCTGAGCGATTCTCCCGCCGCCCTGCTCGCCGTCCACCCCACCTGGGGACTCGACGTGGCGGCCACCAAGTTCGTTCGGGAACAGCTGCTCTCCCACAGGGAACGGGGAGGGGCGGTCCTTCTGGTGTCGGAGGATCTCGAGGAGCTTCTCGCCCTGAGCGACAGGCTGGCAGTGATGTGCAAGGGGGAGATCATGGGCATTCTCGACAATCCATCATCGGTGCCGGTGGAAACGATCGGGCTGATGATGGCGGGCACCCCGCTGGCGGAACTGGAAAGGACCGAAGGAGGGAAAGCCCTATGAGAATCAAGATCGAGCCGCGGCTGACCTCGACATGGAAGCTCTCCGTCGCCATCCCACTTTTCTCCCTGGCCGCCGCCCTTTTCTCCGGAGGGGTGTTCCTTTTTTTCATGGGAGTCTCCCCCCTCCAGGCCTACCGGGCCATTCTCACCTCCGCCCTGGGAGACGCCTACGGCCTCAGCGAAACGGTGGTCAAGGCAATACCGCTGATCATGGCGGGCATTGCCGTCATGCTTTCCTTCACCATGCTCATCTGGAACATCGGCGCCGAAGGCCAGATCTTCATGGGGGCCATTGCGGCAACAGCCATGGTCCGTTTCTTCTATTCCGACAGCAGGGTCGTCATGCTTCTGCTCATGTTCCTGGCCGCAGCGGCCGCCGGGGGCACCTGGGCGGCCATAGCCGGCTTCTTCAGGGCGAAATGGAACGTCAACGAGATCATCACGACGCTCATGCTCAACTACGTGGCCATGAACTTCCTCAACTATTTCGTCTTCGGGCCCTGGAGAGACCCTTCGAGCCTGGGATTCCCCATGACGCCTCCCTTTCCCGACTCAGCCAGGCTCCCCGTCTTCTGGGGCACCCGAATTCACGGGGGGCTCGTTCTCGCCCTTCTTCTTCCTCTTCTGTTCTGGGTCATACTGAAATTCACCCGGTGGGGGTACGAAATTCGGGTCATGGGCGAGAACCCGAAGGCGGCAGGATTCGCGGGGATGAACTACCTGAAGAATGTGGTGCTCGTCATGTTCATCTCCGGGGCCATCGCCGGAATTGCAGGCATGTGCGAACTTGCCGGGCTCCAGGGCAGGCTCCAGCACGGATTCTCGGGGGGGTACGGCTTCACCGCCATTATCGTGGCATGGCTCGCCCGGCTCCACCCCATCGCCATCATTTTCGTCTCTTTCCTCATGGGTATCCTGCTCGTTGGGGGCGAAACGCTCCAGATCGTCATGCGGCTCCCCCTTTCAAGCGTCATGGTGCTCCAGGGACTGATCCTGTTCTTCGTCCTCGGCGGGGAATTCTTCCGGAAATACACCCTGAGGTTCATCCCGGCGAGAGAAACTCCCCGGAAGGAGGGGGCATAACATGGAAATGATCATCCCCATCCTGACTGCCGCAGTCAGGAGCGGAACACCCATTCTCTACGCCACCCTGGGGGAGATTCTCACGGAGAAGGGCGGGATCCTCAACCTCGGCCTCGAAGGAATCATGCTCATGGGTGCCTACACCGGCTTTTCCGTGGCCTATTCCACGGGCAGCCCGTGGCTCGGCGTGGCGGGGGCCTTTCTCGTGGGTGCCCTCATGGGCCTCGTCCATGCCTTCATCTGCGTTTCTCTGAAGGGCAACCAGGTGGTCAGCGGCCTCGCCCTCACCATGTTCGGAACGGGCGCAAGCTCCCTGCTTGGAAGGGCATTCGTGGGATTCACCATTCCCGGACTTCCCCGGATCAGCGTGCCGATCCTCTCCGACATACCGGTGGCCGGCCCTGTGTTCTTTTCCCACGACGCCCTGACCTACTGTTCCTACGGCTTGGTCATCTTCTTTTGCTGGTTCTTCTCGTCAACACGGCAGGGGCTCTATCTCCGGGCGGTGGGAGACAATCCCAGGGCAGCGGACGCCATGGGCATCTCGGTGGCATGGACCCGTTATTTCTACACCCTGGCTGGAGCGGGCATCGTGGCCGTCGGAGGGGCCTACATGTCCGTGGCTTACACAAAGATGTGGGGAGAGCTGATGACCGCTGGACGGGGATGGATCGCCGTTGCCCTGGTTATCTTCGCCATCTGGAACCCCGCCAGGGCAGCTCTCGGCGCCTATCTCTTCGGGGGTGTGGAGGCCTTCCAGCTTCGCCTCCAGACTGCGGGAACCACCATTCCAACCCCGGTGCTGATGATGCTTCCCTATCTCATGACCATCGCCGTGCTGCTCTTCATATCGATCAAAAAGGGAAAGGGCGTCATTTTCGGCGCACCGGCATCCCTGGGAGTACCATTCTTTCGGGAGGAAAGGGACTGATCCCCTTTTTCCCATCTGCTGGAAAGTACAGGAGGATTCAATAATCGTGGATTTCTTTTTTGCCCATGTCCCTGCGTCGGGGAGCGTTCTGAACGCCCTCGCCATCGTGATCGGCTCCCTCGCGGGACTGGCCCTTCACGCCCGCCTTCCCCAGAGGTTCGTGGCTATCACCTTTCAGGGCCTTGGACTTCTGACCCTGTTCCTCGGCGTTTTTATGGCCCAGCGCACCCAGAGCTTTCTTGTCATGGCCTTCAGTATCGTCGGAGGTTCCCTTCTCGGAGAATACCTGGACCTCGAGA
>JAPXRK010000089.1:0-6491 GCA_033813575.1 Synergistales bacterium | reverse complement strand
CCGGAACCGGTCCGTCCTGAAGGCGGCCGGAATCGGGGTGGAAAAAGCTGTCCATTTGTCCCCTCCCCCCGTGAAACTGTGGACCGTGGTCCAGGTTGCCCCGCCGTCGCCGGAGAACTGGAGGTGGAGGTAATCCGCCCCGCTTTCCAGATCCGGACGGATCTGCATGCCGAACACGAGAGGCTCCGTTCCTCTGCCTGAAAGGTCGATGTCGTCACTGACGGACAGGTAGGTTTTCATGTTTCCCGAATAATGCTGGTCGGGTCCGTCGGTCCAGACCTTCGTGGGGCGGTCGTCCCTCTCGGAGTCGATGATCTGCCAGTGGATCTGGGGTGAAGAATGATCTGCGGAGGTCGTCCATTTCTCATCGCCATCTTCCATGTCGTCGAAGAAAATGTCTCCCGCCGCCGGGGTGTACGCGGCCCTCCACGTGCTCCAGATGTCGCTCCCCGGGGCGGCCAGGTGGACGGACGTCCTCCCGTAGTTCGAAAAGGAGGAGAGGGTGTCGTTCCTGTCGGTGGCCGCCACGGAGATGATATTCGGAAGGCCGTAGGACGCCGGGTACTCAGGGGTCCGGTCGTTGTCTTCAGAGTTGTTCCCTGCCGCCGCGATGAAGAGAATTCCCGCGTTTCCCAGGTCCTGGATGGCCTGTCTGGCCTCGTTGCTGAAATCTGGTCCTCCGTAGGATGCGTTTACGGCCACGATGTCCACGCCTTCCCGCTTTTTCTGCAGGATCCACCCATAGGCTTCCAGCTCGTCTGAAGTTTTTCCCGTTCCCTGGGAATTGAAAGCCTTGACCGCCATGAGCTTCACGTTCCACGCCACCCCGGCGGTGCCGATACCGTTGTTTCCCTTTGCCCCGATGATCCCCGCCACGTGGGTGCCGTGGCCGTGGTCGTCCTCGGGATCGTCGTTGTCGTACACGCAGTTCCGGCCGTGGATGCCCCCGGGGCCCGTCCAGAAGTTGTCCTTCAGGTCATCGTGGAGTGATGCGATGCCCGTGTCGATGATGGCCACCACTTTCTCCGGCCGGGCGGATGTCCTGATCCCCCAGGCAGTGAGGGCGTCGATGTCGGCGCCGGCCCTGCCGCCGTTCTGCCCCGTGTTAGAGAGCCCCCACTGGCTGGAGAAAAGGGGATCGTCGGGGGGCACGGAAAGAATGCGCAGGATGTAATTCGGGGAGACGCTCTCCACGTCCGGATCGGACGAAAAGCTGCGGAGAAGCTCTTCGGTGGATTTCCCGGGGATCTTCACGACCGCCACGGTTTTTCCCCACTCACGGGAAAGGCCGCTGATCTCCTTTACCGAGCCTCCGCTGGTACCTGCGGCCTGAAGGCGGGAATGTTCCTGAGGGGTGCGCCAGGTGACGATCACCTCCCCCTCCACCCATTTCGGTTCCTTTTCTCCCGTTCGTTTCCCTGCTTCTCCATCGGCAGGGAAGGACGCAAAAAGAGCAAGGCACAAGAACAGCAGTACTCCCACGGTGAATCTTTTCATCTGTCTCTCATCTCCTGACGGGTTGGTGACCTGAATACGGATGGACCGTTTCTACCACATTCCGGGGCAGGTGTACATGGGGCTTTCGGGGCATTTTTCCTGAAGATTTCTTCAGCCGGAAAAGAAACGGGGAGCCCGAAAGCTCCCCGGAAAACCCATACTTCAGCCCGGCGGAAAAACCATGAAGGGCGGGTCAGCCTCTCTTCTTCAGCGCTTCCTCCATCCTGTCCATGGCCTTTTTCAGCCCTTCGAGGGACAGGGTGCAGGCGATGCGGATGTGTCCCGCGCCGCTCGCGCCGAAGGCCGTCCCCGGGATGACGGCAACCTTGGCGGTATCGAGAAGCCACCAGGCGAACTCCTCGTCGGTCATTCCCGTTCCCGAGATGTCCGGGAAAAGGTAGAAGGCTCCCTTCGGTTCGGGGCAGGAGACTCCCGGCATGGCGTTCAGCCGGCCTGCGCAGTACCGGACCCGCTTTTCAAATTCCGCCGTGCGGGTCTTCACCTTTTCGTCCTGGGTCGCGAGGGCATAGGCTCCGCCTTTCTGGGCCAGAGTGTTCACTCCGAAGGTCTGTGAAACCGACAGGGTAGTCATCACCTTCAGCAGCTCCGCCGGACCCATGGCGTAGCCGATCCGCCAGCCGGTCATGCAGTGGCTCTTCGAGAGACCGCCCACGGTCATGGTGCGCTCTTTCATGCCGGGAAGGGACGAAAGAGGGATATGTTTGCCGGAGAAAATAAAGGCCTCGTACATTTCATCGGATATGACGAAGAGATCGTGCCGCACCGCCACGTCGGCGATTTCAAGCGCCTGCTCCATGGTCAGCACCCCTCCCGTGGGGTTGCAGGGGGAGTTGACCACCAGGATTTTCGTCTTCGGGGTCACCGCCTGTGCAAAATCCTCCCCCGTGGGGAAGAAACCGTTCTCTTCCCTGGAGGGTACGGGCACCACCACGCCGCCGTTGTTCTCCACCTGCTGGAAGTAGGCGGAAAAGCAGGGTTCCGCCACGAGAACCTCGTCTCCGGGGTTGAGCATGGCCTGGAGGCAGAGGTGGGCTGCCTGGAGCCCTCCCACAGTGAGCAGGATGTTCTCCGGGGCCGTCTCCAGCCCGTGGTGGCGGTTCCAGTAGGCGGCTATCTCCTTTCTCAGGTCCTCGAAGCCCTGGAGTGGAGGGTAATGGGTAAACCCTTCCCGGGCGGCTTTCGCCGCTGCGTCGACGATATCAGGCTCCGTGTGGAAATCCGGCTCGCCGAAGCTCAGGTCGCTGAGGTCCTTCACCGCCGCGGCGGCCTGGAATATCCTGATCATGGACGACGGCTGGAGCGAGGCAAAACGACGGGCTATCTTCACTGTTGACATGAGAGGTCCTCCTTGGGAAGTTTCCGGCTATATCGCTTCTTTCCGCTGATATGATACATCACCGGGGAGCGGGCTACAACACCGGGTTTCCCCTCCGGAACGGGCGGCGCTACTTCGGCCTGCCGTGAGATGTCAGCCGCGGCAGGGCGGCCACCAGGGCCCGGGTGTAGGGGTGCTTCGGGGCGGAGAGGATGTCCCGGCAGAGGCCTTCTTCCACCACCAGGCCTTTGTGCAGGACGATGCCCCGAGGGGCGGCCTTGCGGGCGAGGAAGAGGTCGTGGGTGACGAAGATCATGGACATGCCCGACTGCTGGCGTTTTGCGAGGATTCCGATGATCTCGCCCCGGGTGGAGGCGTCCTGCATGCTGGTGGGTTCGTCGCAGAGAAGGAGCTCGGGGTCGAGGATAAGCGCTCTGGCGATGGCCACCCGCTGGCGCTGGCCCCCCGAGAGGGAGAGGCGCACCCGGGATGAGAGGATGGTTTCATCCCGGAGCCCGAGTTCGGCCAGAAGGTTCCGGGCCCGTTCTTCCCCTTCCCCGGCGGCATGTTTCCCCCTGACGAGGAGCCAGGGTTCCATTGCCGCCTCGAGGACCGTGAGGGTGGGGGGGAGGGAGCCGTAGGGGTCCTGGGAGACCATGGCGCACCGCCGCCGGAGGGCGGTCATTTCCGCCCCGTCCGCCGAGGCGGTGTCCTGCCCGAAGAGAGTGATGGATCCCTCCGACGGGGAAACATGGCCGAGGATGCACCGCAGAAGGGTGGTCTTGCCGCTGCCCGATTCGCCGATAACGGAAAGGCTTTCTCCCTTTTCCAGCGCAATGGTGAGGCCGGAGAGTGCCCTGACGGGCTCCCGCCGCCTTCCGCCCGGAAAGACCGCCGTGAGGTTCCTGATGTCCAGCAGGGCCGTCATGATTCTTCCTCCAGGTCCAGCAGGGCCTTCACGAGGGCCCGGGTGTGGGGATTCCGGGGCCTGGCGGTGATCTCCCCTGGATCGCCCTCCTCGACCAGCTCACCGTCCTTCAGTATGTGCAGCCTGTCAGCGACGGAGGCAGCCAGGGGAAGGTCGTGGGAGATGAGGAGGAGGCCGAGCCCCTTTTCCTCCACGAGATTCTTCAGGGTGGCGATGATCCCCTGCTGGGTGATCACGTCCAGGGCCGTGGTGGGCTCGTCGCAGAGAAGGTAGTCCGGCGAGCAGGCAAGGGCGAGGGCTATGGCCGCCCGCTGTTTCTGCCCTCCCGAGAGTTCGTGGGGATACCTCCGGGCCAGTTCCCCGTCCAGACCTGCCAGGGCAAAGAGGGAGGGGATGCGGTCCAGGGCTTCCTTCCGGGAGAGCCCGAGGTGGACGGAGAGCACTTCCTCCACGTGGCGGCCCACGGTGAGCACCGGGGTGAAGGAGTTCATGGCCCCCTGGGGAACGATGGCGATGCGTCGCCACCGGATGCGGTTCAGCTCGTTCTCCGGCAGGGTGAGGAGGTTTTTCCCGTCCAGAAGGATTTCTCCGGAAACGGCGGTGCCTGGAGGGAGCAGTCCCGGGATGGCCATGAGCACCGTGCTCTTTCCGCTTCCCGATTCTCCGGCGAGGGCGGAGAACTGCCCTTTCCGGATGGCAATGGAGACGTTTTTCACCGCCGCTGCCGAGCTTCCCCTTCCTTCGGAGGTCATCCGGCTGTAGGTGACGGAGAGGTTCCGTATGTCGATCACAGGGCATTTCCTCCTCTCAGGCGGGGGTCGACCCGCTCCTCAAGGTATTTCCCGAGGTCAAGGAAAACGAGGCAGATGAGGGTGATGCCGAGGCCGGGGGGCAGGAGCATCCACCATGCTCCTGCGGTGAAGGCGCCGAAGGACTGGGCTTCGTGGAGCATCCGGCCCCAGGAGATCACCCTGGGGTCCGAGAGGCCGAGGAAGGAGAGCCCGGCCTCGGAGAGAATGGCCCCGGGGACGCCCAGGGTCATGGTGGCCAGCAGCACGGGCAGGGTTTCCGGCAGGAGGTGCCGCCGGAGGATGTAGCCCGAGGGGGCTCCCAGCCCCCGGAGGTCCTCGATGTACTGGGCGTCCCGAAGGGTCAGGGTCAGGGCCCGGACGGTCCGGGCGGTGCCCATCCAGGAAAAGACCGAGAGGATGAGGATGAGCTGCCAGAGCCCCTTTCCCCAGAGGGCGGCGAGGGCCATGAGGATGGGAAGCAGGGGGATTGAGAGCAGCAGGTCCACCGCCCTCATGATCACGGCGTCGGTCCATCCTCCCCGGTAGCCTGCGGCGAGGCCGAGGGACGTTCCGAGGAATGTGGCCAGAAGGGTGGCGAAGATGCCCACAAGCAGGGAAACCCGGATGCCCGCCACGAAGAGGGCCGCGATGTCCCTGCCTCGCTGGTCCGTTCCGAGGAGGCCCCACCGTCCCCCTTCCAGGCGGATTTTCACCGAGCCTTCCCATTCCCCTTCGCCGGTCAGCCCGATCCGATAGATCCCCTTTTCCGGAAAGAGGGCGGAGGAGGCGTCCCCGAAGGGGGGCAGACCGAGAGACCGCTTGAAGGCCATGTCCCGCCCGTCCAGCTCCGTGCCGTTGCGGAGGGGGGTGAGCCGGAAGGTCTTTCCGCCGGGGACCGTCCATTCCACGAACCTGGATGGGGAAGGATCCCCGGTTTCTACCCGGAGGGAGAACCGGGACGGGGCTCCGAAGGTCCAGTCCAGCTCTGCGGCAGGGCGGGCGCCCGTGAGTTCCAGGTCCATGGTGGGGGGGAGAGAGCGGTCCAGCCACAGGGGCTTCGAGAAGGGGGCGGCCACCTCCGTTTCGGGGAGGGCATCAAAGAGCCGGGTCCCGAAGAGGGCCAGGGCCGCGAGGGCGAGGAGGCACCAGAAACTCCACCGTTTCAGCAGCCCCTTCATCGTCCGCCGCCCCTTTCCATGCGCACCCTGGGGTCGGTCAGTCCGTAGAGCAGGTCCGACAGGAGATTGCAGCTCACCGTGAGGAGGGCCAGCAGGAAGAAGGATGCTCCGGCGGCTGGGTAGTCGTGGCCGGTCACCGCCTCCAGGAGGAACCGTCCCACGCCGTGGAGGGAGAACACCGTCTCTGTGATCACGGCCCCGGAGACGATCCCGGGAAGGGAGAGCAGAAAGATGGTGAGGAGCGGCGGCAGGAGGGTCCGGAAGGCGTGCCCCAGGATGATGTTCCGTTCAGGAAGTCCCCTGGCCCGGGCAAGGAGGATGAAATCCTCGCCGAGAATCTTCACCATGAGGTTCCGCACGTAGAGGGCCCATCCCCCGAATCCGAGGAGGACGAGGGAAAACACCGGCAGGGCCATGTGCCACAGGTAGTCGAGCAGCAGGGGAAGCCCTCCCGCAGGCGGAGGGACCGACAGGGTCCCCCTCAGGGGAAAGATGGGGAGGGCCGCGGCGAAGGCCATAAGGAGCACGAGCTGGACGAAGAAGGAGGGGAAGGAGAAGGACAGGGCGCCGCTCCAGAGGACGCACTTTTCCAGGAGGCTCCCCCTCTTCAGCGCCGCCTTCATGCCGAGCCAGGTCCCCAGAAGGGACGACAGCATGAGGCTGGTGCCGAGCAGCGTCACCGTGTTGGGCAGCCTGGATTTCAGCTCGTCCATCACGGGTCGCCCGGTGAGGAAGGAGATGCCGAAGTCGAAGGTCAGGGT
>JAPXRK010000088.1:0-6541 GCA_033813575.1 Synergistales bacterium | reverse complement strand
GGGCTGTTCGGGAAGCTTCACAGCTTTTGCGGCTCCGTTGGGTTCGAGCTGTATTTCCTGCCCTGCGGAGGGCACGGCGGATTTCATTCCCGCTTTTTCGAGTGTCTGGGAAAAGGCGAGGGAAGACTCGGGTTCACCATGGGTAATGATAAACAGGGGAGACGTGGTGAAGTTCGTCGCCCATGCGAGAAGATCATCGCGGTCCCCGTGAGCCGAGAATCCGTTGATAGTGTGAATCTCCGCTTTCACCGTCACGTCTTCGCCGGCGATGCGTATATTTTTCTCTCCTTCGACGATCCTGCGGCCGAGAGTGCCCCTGGCCTGGTAGCCGACGAAAACAATATGGTTTTTTGGGTCCCAGATGCCGTGCTTCAGGTGGTGGACGATCCGTCCCCCGTTGATCATTCCGCTGCCGGCAACGACTACGCTGTGCCGCACTTCGTTGATGGCCCTTGAATCTTCGACGCTGGTGACATATTTCAGTTTTCCAGGAGAAAACGGATCTTTCCCCTCGCTGACATACTGCAGGATTTCAGAGGACAGGAGGTTCATGTGCTTCCTGTAGATTTCCGTCGCCTTGACCCCCATGGGGGAATCGAAGAATATGGGGACCGTTTCACCGAGTATTCCCTCGTCCTTGAGAAGGGAAAGCTCGTACAAGACTCTCTGGGCTCTGTCCACAACGAAACTCGGGATAAACACCTTCCCCTTGTTTTTCAGCACCTTGGCGAAGACCTCGCGGAATTCATCCCTGCTCTCGGCGTTGCTCCTGTGGAGCCTGTCGCCGTAGGTGGATTCCATGACCACGTAGTCGGCATCCGTAATGATCGCCGGGTTGCGTTCCATGACCGTTTCCTGGGGACCGAGATCACCGCTGAAGACTACTTTCACTTCCTTTCCGTCTTCTTCGAGCCAGACTTCGAGGATTGCGCTCCCGAGGATGTGTCCCGCATCCCGGAACCGAACGGACACCCCGGGCGCCACGGAAATCCTGTCATCGTAGCTGGAGGCCGCGAGGTGGCGGATCGCCTGGTCCACGTGTTCCGCAGTATACAGAGGCTCCACGGATTCAAGCCCTTTTCTGGAATTCTTCTTTGTCTTCCATTCCGCTTCTTCCTTCATAAGGTTGGCGGAATCATACCAGAGCACCTTCACCAGCTCGAGGGTAGGAAGGGTGGCGAAGACCTTTCCCTTGAAACCCTCCTTCACCAGGAGGGGAATCCTGCCCGAATGGTCCATGTGGGCATGGGTGAGGAGAACTGCGTCAAGGCTTCCGGCAGCGAAGGGAAAGGGCTCGCTGTTTTTTCTGTCGTCATCCTTCCCCTGGAAAATGCCGCAGTCTACGAGTACTCTGCTGGCTCCGCATTCGACGAGGTAGCTGGAGCCTGTCACTTCTCCGGCGGCGCCGATGATTTTAAGTATCATGGGGAATTCCTCCTTCTTGGAAAAAAGGCAGCTGCTGCCGGTTTTTTGATCAGACCGCCGCAGCTTCC
This sequence comes from Synergistales bacterium, assembly GCA_033813575.1. Lineage (GTDB taxonomy): Bacteria > Synergistota > Synergistia > Synergistales > Aminobacteriaceae > Aminivibrio. Next base: position 5,048 of record JAPXRK010000088.1, on the reverse strand, counting down.
TGAACATCGGGCATGACACACCGCACCAGGGCCCCGTTTCCTGGCCGGGATTCCACTTCAAGCCTGCCTCCCACGAGCATCATGCGCTCGAGCATGTTGGCGAGTCCCCTGTGTCCTTCCACCCGCAACGTTTCATAATTCATGTCGGGCTCAAAACCCTTTCCGTTGTCCTGGAACTCGAAGACAACGGCCCCGTCCTTCCGGAAAACCTCCGCCCGCATTTCAGTCGCCTGTCCATGGCGGACGGCATTTGAAACCCCTTCCTGAAAGATCCTGAACAGGGACAGCAGCCGTTCCCTACCCAGTTCCACAGAGTCGTCCACGTCCATGGAAATGAAAATATTGTAATGCCGGGCCAGTCGGTTGGCCAGTTCGGTCATGGCCTGCTCAAGGCCGAGGTCGATCCACGGGGGGGACAGTTCATCGCACATTTCCCGCAACTCCCGAACTACTACCTGGGCTGTCTCTTCCGCAATGGCAAGGTGCCGGTGCATCCCCTCGCCGTTCCCCGACATTCGGGACAGGCGGATCTGCTGGATCATGGCTGTGATGTTCTGGATCGGGCCGTCATGAAGTTCCCGTGCGATGCGAGATTTTTCGCCCTCCTGGACCCGGACGATGTCATTCACATACCTGTTCCTCAGAAGGGTTCGTTCCACGGCGGTCCTGGCAAGCCTGTAAAGAACCGTTCTCAGGCTTCCGATCTCGCTTACCGCCACAGGGTCGGGAAGAGCGGGCAGATCTTTCCCCCAGCGAAGGATTTCGATCTCTCCGACGAGGTCCCTGAGAGGAACGATGAGCCATTTCCAGAGGGCCCAAAGGGCAAGGAGAATGCCGACGCTCATGAGAAGGATCAGTATGGGCCACAGGCGCCCCACCCGCACCAGGGGACCGAGAAGCTGGTCCCAGGCCACTGCGGCTATGACGTACCGGTCTCCTCCGCTCACGGGATTCACCGCGATGGTGTAAAGATTGCCTTCCCTGTCCTTTATCTCCACTGCCTGCCCGATCGGAATGTTCGGACGCCAGATGGCCGCGAGGTTGTCTGCTCCCGGCGAGGAAAAGAGAATCCTGCCGTCCGCCGACACGACAGCCACCCATCCCGGGAGCGACGGCCCCCAGGTGAAGACCCTGAACCTCCGTATCTCGACAGAGGTGAGTTCGCTCCCCCACTTCCTGGTCTCCGCACCCGCGAGCCTCGAAGCCACGTTTTCCGCCATGTCCTGCACATAGGAGCGGGCCACCGACTCCATGGCCCATTCATGCTGCATCAGGCCGAAGCCCGAAACCAGGAGCACCGCAAGAGCAGGCAGAAGGATCGCAAAGGTGATGATCAGGAGGAGGTGACGTCTCATTCAAGCAATTCCTCGAGGGTGACGACACCGTACTTCAGGGCCAGGAGAAGGGCTTCCGTCTTGTTTTTCGCCCCCAGTTTGTCGTAGATGGACGCCAGGTGGGTTTGCACTGTCCGCTCGCTGATAAACAGGCGAGCGGCGACCTCCTTGCTCGAAAGCCCCTTCGAGGCGAGAATGAGGACTTCCCTTTCCCTTGCCGAAAGGGCTTCAGGAGCAAATTCTCTCTCGCCGACGGCGGACGCCACTTCCGAGTCAAGGTAGAAGCCCCCCTTGGCCACGGTGGAAATGGCCCTGGAAATCTCTTCGGGGGTGGCGGTCTTGAGAATGAATCCCCGCGCTCCGGCCCTGAGCGACGCCAGCACATACTGCTGGGCATCGTAGGATGTGAGCATCACCACCGAAACCGGCAGGGACGACTCTTTCACCCTCCTGGCAACGGCCACTCCGTCCTCCCCGGGCATGCGGATGTCGAGAAGGGCCACGTCAGGGCGGAGTTCCTCAATCAGTTTCCACGCCTGGTGGCCGTCTTCCGCCTCCCCGATCAATTCGACTGAACTTTCCTGGGCAAGGTAGGCGGAAATTCCCGCCCTTGTCAAGGGGTGGTCATCGGCAAGTACAACACGTATGGGCATAGGTTTCATCTCCTTCAGTGCTTTTTCGTTTTCCTGGAGAAAAAGCGGAAATGCGGTATGCGATCATACCAGGCCCGGAGGGGAAGCCGCATCGGCAAAGCCGCTTACCCCCACACCGGTGGAACTGCGTGAAAAACCGTTTCTATGCTCCCCCGCCGAGTCCGATTGCCGGCTCGACCTCCCTGAGGGCCAGGATGACCCACTCGATGACGGTATCCAGGGGCATGGGTATCATCTCCGCTCCCTTGACGATGAGGTCCCGGTCCACTCCTCTGGCAAAGGCCTTGTCCTTCCATTTTTTCTTCACCGATTTGACTTCGAGATCCATGACCGACCTGCTGGGTCGGACCAGGGCCGCCGTGATCACAAGCCCAGTAAGCTCGTCCACGGTGAAGAGTACCTTTTCCATGTCGCTTTCAGGCTTTACGTCCGAGCAGATGCTCCATCCATGGGCGAGAACGGCCCTGGAGATGTCTTCGGGGTATCCCGCCTCGGCAAGCCACTTTGCTCCTTCGTGGGTATGCCTCTCCGGGTTCTCCTGGGTGATTTCCCAGTCAATATCATGAAGCAGCCCTGCAAGTTTCCATTTCTCCACGTCCCCTCCCATCCTGGAGGCAAAAAAACCCATGGTGGCTTCTACGGCAAGGGCATGCTTGATATGGCCGTCATCCTTGTTGTATTTCCCCAGAAGTTCAAGAGCGTTGTTTCGTGAAATATTCATCGTGTATCCTCCTCGAAGTTTATTGTGACACCGGTTGAAACAACCCCTCGAGCAGGGGTGAAACCATGGAGAAAACGGTTTCAGGCAGTTTTTCCACCGTGACGGCAGCGTCCGCCCGCATGGCCCTTGCAAGCTCGTCGGGGTACGGGTGGACGTACACCACCCTCCGGATTCCGGCGTTGAGTATCGCTTTCGTACAAAAGGAACAGGGTTCATGGGTGCAGTAGATCGCGGCACCTGCAGTGCTCGTTCCCACGGAGGCGGCCTGGGCGATGGCGTTCATTTCGGCATGGGATCCCCGGCAGATTTCGTGGCGTTCTCCCGACGGTATTCCGAGTATCGCCCTGAGACAGCCCGCTTCTCCGCAGTGGGGAAGTCCCTTGGGAGCGCCGTTGTATCCGGTGCTGATAATATGATTGTCCCTCACGATCACTGCCCCAACACGCCTCCGGAGGCACGTGCTTCTTGAAGCCGCCACCCCGGCAATCATCATGAAATACACATTCCATTCCGGCCGCTGCATTGTCATGGCTCATCCTCCGTTTTTCCGTCGATTCCGATTATAGCACCCGGAAAAGTCCTTTCCTCCCGACTCCTGCCGAGCATGTGGAGAATCTCCACGCTCTAATGGTATGATACTGAAGCTTATACCATTACCCGGTCTTATACTCCCGGGCAAAAAGGAGCCCTTATGCTTTTTTTCCGTGACGCTGACCGAAAAATCCTCTCCTGGTGCTCCTACGACGTGGGCAATTCAGCCTTCGCGACCACCATCATGGCCGCGGTCTACCCGGTATATTTCAAGGAAGTCGCCGCCCTTGGGCTGGCCCCGAACATTTCCACCGCCTACTGGGCGTATGCTTCCGCCGTTTCCCTTTTTCTGAGCGCTTTTTTTGCCCCGATCCTGGGAGCGGCAGCCGACGTGAAGGGATCGAAAAAAAGGATGCTCTTTCTCTTCACCCTGGTCGGCGTCCTCTCCTCGGGCTGCATGGCCTTCGTCGGCCCGGGGAACTGGGTTCTGGCCCTGTTCCTCATGATGGGCGGGACCATCGGGTTTTCAGCCTCCATGATATTCTACGATGCCCTTCTTCCTTCCCTCGTTCCGGCTCACAGGATTGACACGGTGTCATCCCAGGGTTACGCCCTTGGCTACCTCGGAGGCGGGATTCTTCTCGCGGCAAATCTCCTCTTCATCCGCTTCCTTCCGGGAACCGCAGGGGCGCGGCTTTCTTTCCTCTCCGTCGCCCTCTGGTGGGCACTTTTTTCCGTCCCGGTCTTTCTTTTCGTGGACGAGCCGCACCCTTCTCCTGAAAGTAAGCACCTTTCAGGGACGGCCCTTTTCCTGAAGGGACTGGAAAGGCTGAGGACGACTTTCAGGGAAATCAGGCACTACAGGAACCTTTTTATTTTCCTGCTGGCTTTCTGGCTGTACAACGACGGCATAGGGACCATCATCCGCATGGCAGCAATCTACGGAGCCACCCTGGGCATACCCATGTCCCACCTGGTTGGTTCCCTTCTGGTCACCCAGTTCGTGGGGATTCCTTTTTCCCTCGCCTTCGGCGTTCTCGCTACGAAAATCGGCAGCAAACGGTCGATCCTCGCCGGGCTTTTCTTTTACCTCTGCATAACCTTCGCAGCCATTTTCGTCCGGGAAATATGGCATTTCTGGGCCCTTGCCATTGCGGTGGGAATGGTTCAGGGCGGGACGCAGGCAATGAGCCGGAGCTTTTTCGCTTCAATGATACCTTCCGGAAGAACGGCCGAATTTTTTGGTTTCTACGATATTTCCAGCAAATTCTCCGGCATATTCGGACCTGCGGTCTTCGGCTTCATCACCCAGGCCACCGGCTCCAGCAGACTGGCCATTGCCGTTCTTTCCTACACCTTCATTCTCGGCATTCTTATCCTCAGAAAAGTGAGGGGCTGATACCCTTGACGTTCTTCCGCAGACTGCCTTTCCTTCTGCTGTTCGCCGCTTATTTTTTCAGCTGTTCATCCCGGCTCGAGGGAACGACGGTGCTCGCCTCCGGAGACGGTTTTGTCAGGGCAGTGGCCATTACCTTTGATGACGGCCCCCACGAAAAGCTCACTCCTCCGCTGCTCGACCTGCTCGACACCCTCGGCGTCAAGGCAAGCTTTTTTCTCGTGGGTTCAATGGCTGAAAAAAATCCGGAACTCGTCCGGACGATACGCTCAAGGGGGCATACAGTAGCGAATCATTCCCATACCCACAGGAGCTGTCTTTCTCTTTCCGGGGAGGAGCTCGAAGATGATATCCGGGAATGCTCTGCCGTTCTCGAAGGCATTACTTCCTCTCCGGTCCGGTTTTTCCGCCCC
>JAPXRK010000087.1:0-6569 GCA_033813575.1 Synergistales bacterium | reverse complement strand
GAATAGGCCGTCTTGTTGGAAAGCAGGGGTTCGTCCCGAAGACCGGGCAGCAGTGCGGCCGCCTGGCTGAAGGATGGTGTTCCCGGAACGGGAGAAAACTCGGCAATTCTGGGATTGCCGCCGTGCTCAAGGACGAACCGGATGGATCTCTCCACCGTTTCAGGTGTTTGTCCCGGCACTCCGGCGAGGATGTAGGTCTCAAGCTGCCGGTCGGAAAAACCTGCTTTTCTGAGAGAGGCCAGGGCTGCCATGTATTCATCGTCCGATGTCTTGTCCGAGCCCCTGTGCTGCATTTCGGGGTCCGAGCTCTCGAAGCTCAGGCGAAGGGTCTCGAAACCGCCCTTTTTCAGCATTGCGGCGCATTCGTCGTCGATCTCCCTGACGTGGAGTCCGTTGGGGGTATGGAACCTGGTTCCGGGGTGCCGTTCGTTCAGTGCCGCCAGGAGGGGATAGAAATGCCGTTCCTTTCCGGCGAGGAGGGCGTCGTCGTAGAAGACGAGGTCCCGTACTTCGCCGCTTGAGAGCTGCCGTGCCGCGTCCTCCAGAACGAGTGCGGGATCCCTTCTCCGGTAGAACGGCTCGAGAAGGCGGGAAGCGCAGTATTCGCACCGGAAGGGGCAGCCGAAGGTCGTGGCGAGGACGCCGTACCGCAGTCCCCGGTACAGGTCCGTGGCCGGCAGGGAAAACTCGAGGTCCAGGGGCTCCGTCTGGATCATGTCGGCTCCCGAGAGTTCCGCATGGTCCGGGCAGAGCCGGGTGTAGATGCCCCCCAGGATCACCGGGACGCCTGGGAAGACCTGCCGCAGGGTGTCGATGCAGCTGAAGACCCCGCCGTACCAGTAGGTCATGACTGAGGTCACAAGGATATAGTCGGGAACGGGACAACGTTCGAGGAGGCTGCGGAAGTCCTCTTCCCCGATGCCGAAGCGGTGATACCGTCTCGGAATGGCGGCGAGGCAGGCAGGTTTGGGAATCTCAGTCTTCCTGATCGTGTTTCTTCCGAAGGAAAGCTCTCCCGTCCGTCCCTCGAAGATGCAGTCAGCGAGAAAGACCCGGTTCCCCCTTTTCCGGAGGTAATCCAGCAGAAAAAGCAGGCCGAGAGGTTTGGCCCAGAGGTCGAAAAAAGTGAAGTCGTGCACCGGGGGATTGACCCCGAGGACGACGGCTCCCTTCATTTCCCGAAAGAGGGATGACAATTCGGACACGGCGGTGTCTCCTTCCGAAGTTTCCCGCTATGGAGCAACGGGAAGAGATCATGCCGTGGAGTATAATAGCAAAAATACGCCGGCCCGGAGCGGAAGACCGGCCGCAGAACGCGGTTTTCTCTTTCGCTGCGGGAGGCAAATCTTGATTTCCGGGAGATAGGATTATGATCTCGATGACTGAAGAACTGCGATCGACCCTTCGTGCTTTCCAGCAGACGGAGATTACGGAGCACGCCATTTACTCCGCGCTGGCGAGGCGGGTGAAGGGGGCCAACGGTGATCTTCTCAGAAGGATAGCCGGGGACGAGAAGCGCCACGCTTCCGTCTGGGAGCGCTACACGGGGATTTCCATTGCACCGGAGCGCTGGAAGGTCCTGTTCTTCGTCCTCCTTGCGGCGGTGATGGGCATCACCTTCGCCATCAAGCTCCTGGAGAAAGGGGAGGAGCGGGCGGAAAAGAACTACGGCGCGGTGGAAGAGGCCATTCCCGAGGCCGCGGTCATTCTCAGGGAAGAAACGGAACACGAAGCCGCCCTTGCCGCCCTCATCGACGAGGAGAGACTGCAGTACATGAGTTCCATGATCCTTGGGCTGAACGATGCCCTGGTGGAGCTGACCGGGGCCCTTGCGGGCTTTACCTTCGCCCTTGGCAGCGGAAAAGTGGTGGCCATGGCGGGGACCATTACGGGCATTGCCGCCGCCCTCTCCATGTCCGCGTCGGAGTACCTTTCCCAGAAATCCGAGGAGGGGGACCGGAAACCCCTCAAGGCGGCCCTCTACACAGGAATAGCGTATCTCGGTACCGTGGTGGTGCTGGTCTTTCCCTACATCATTTTTGAGAGCCCCTTTGCCGCCCTTGCGCTCACGTTGTTGAACGGCGTGGGCATCATCCTGTTCTTCACCTTCTTCATGTCGGTGGTCCGGGACGCGCCCTTCCGGAAGAATTTTCTCGAGATGCTCTCCATCAGCCTCGGCGTGGCGGGGATTTCCTTCCTCATCGGGTATGCCGCCAGGCTCTTCCTCGGCGTGGAGCTCTGACGATATCGGCCCCGGCAGTAAAGGTTTTTTAGTGAACCGAAGGAGACATCATGCAGACCTTTCTTCCCTATCCTGATTTTTTCCGCTCCGCTGAGGTGCTGGATGTCCGGAGGCTCGGCAAGCAGAGGGTGGAGGCTCTCCAGCTTCTGAACGCCCTCTCGCCGGAGTACGCCCTCCGGGGATGGCGGAACCATCCCGCCCGGACCATGTGGAGTGGCCATTCCCCGGCCCTGGCTTTCTACGGCGTGGTGGTCTGCCGCCGATGGACCGGGCTGGGCTACCGGGACACATGCAGGGAAAAGATTTTGAGGGTCCTGGAAATCATGGGCGGGGACGGCGACGAGGAACGGCTGGAGCTGCGCTACCGAAACGCCCTTGCTGAGAAGGATCGGAATTTCCTGCCTCCCTGGTTCGGTGACGAAACCTTCCACCGGTCCCACCGGTCGAACCTCCTGCGAAAGGATCCCGAGTGGTACGGCCGGTTCGGATGGGACGAGGGGCCGGACCTCCCCTATGTCTGGCCGTCATCCCCGACGGAAGAGGGAAAAGGGAGCTGACGGATTTCTCGGCAGACGGCGGCCGAGGCGAAAGCGCGAGAGAGTTTCCGCCGCCTGCGGATTTAGGGATTTTGCCCTGCCTTTTCCTCCTTGTCCGTAGGGAGTATAATAGGCTTATTCGCATCGGGGGAGTCCGGAAAGGACTGAGAGGGGGCATCACAGCCCCGACCCCTGGAACCTGATCCGGGTCATGCCGGCGAAGGGAAGGTGCCCGCTTTAAGGACATTCCTCCGATGCATACAGGCAAAGGAGGATTTTTTTTATGGCCAGTGACAAAAACAGGATTCTCGTGGAAGGCGCCCTTGCGGTGGCCCTGTCCGTCGTCTTTTCGGCCCTGAGGCTGTGGACCATGCCCCAGGGCGGCTCCATCACCCTGGAGATGGTGCCTCTCTTCCTTTTCGCCCTGCGGAGGGGAGGAAAGGCCGGATGCTTCGCCGGCGCCGTCTCGGGCCTTCTGCAGCTCATGACAGGCGGCTACGTGGTGCACCCCCTCCAGGCGGTGCTTGACTATCCGGCGGCCTTCGGCGTTCTCGGCCTGGCCGGGTTCTTCGCAGGCAGGCCCCTGGCGGGGATGGCCGTTTCGGGTCTGCTTCGATTCGGATGCCATGTCCTCTCAGGCGTGATCTTCTTCGGCAGCTTCGCCCCGGAGGGAAGCAACGTGTGGATCTACTCCTCGGTCTACAACGGTTCGTTCCTTCTTCCCACCCTGGTCGTGTCCGCCGTGCTGGTGCACCTTATTCTGCCCCGTCTTTCGGACTTCGGGAGCGGCAGGCGATAAGCCCCGCCCGAAAGAGCATTTTCCGTACCCTGGCGCTCCCGGCGGGGAGGGTTAAGGAGGTGAGTTCGTCGCCCCCGGCCCATCTCCCGCCGGGAGTGTTCTGTTCCAGGCCGTCCGGGGCGGAAACCACCGCCACCCTTAGAGTGACGCGCCACCGGGTGAAGGAACACCGGATCAGGCCGAAATCAGTCCCTTCGGTCTGCGAAAGCGCGGGAGGAAGGGGCGGTTCCGCCGGGGGAGCTTCCCATGGGAACTCTTCGAAACCGGCCCAGAGTCCCCGGGAAGGGCGCTTCCGGAGATAGACGTTCCCGTCCCTGAGAAGGACGATCATTCGCCCCTCCGCCGCCTCTCCCTTTTCCCTCCCGGAAAAGACGGGGCGGAGCAGGGCTGTCCCCCGTTCACGAGCGCGGCAGATCCCTGAAAGGGGGCATTCTCCGCACTGTGGCGACCGGGGGAGGCAGAGGGTGGCCCCCAGTTCCATCACCGCCTGGTTGAAGTCCCCGGGGCGGTCCGGGGAAAGGAGGCGGTCAAAGGCCTCACGGACGGCTCCCTCGCCGGCGGAACGGTCCACGGGGCAGTCGAGGTCGAGAAGGCGGGAGAAGACCCTTTTCCCGTTGGCGTCCACCGCCGGAACGGGAAGGCCGAAGGCGATACTCGCCACCGCTCCGGCGGTGTAGGGTCCCACGCCGGGAAGGGCAAGGAGCCCCTCGTAGGACTCCGGAAGCCTGCCGCCGAGGGTGTCGGCGATCACCTTCGCCGCCGCCCGGAGGTTTCGTGCCCTGCCGTAGTAGCCCAGCCCCTCCCAGGCCTTGAGGACGTCCTCCTCGGGGGCTCGGGCGAGGGCTTCCGCCGTGGGGAAGAGACAGGTCCACCGGAGGTAGTAGTCCGCCGCCCGGGATGTCTGGGTCTGCTGGAGCATCACCTCGGAAATCCAGATTTTGTACGGGTCTGTCGTCTCCCTCCAGGGAAAGGGACGACGAACCCGGTCATACCAGTTCAAAAGGGCTGATGCCGTATGCTCCCCGTCCCGCCGGGAGACGAAGAGTTCCTTTTTCGTCATGAAATAACTCCTTCCGTGTTTCAGTGAAAAACGGTTCTCTCTGCCGTCATAGGGTACAATAACTTTCAGATTGATGCACCACCTGGGGGAGGAGAGAACCATGACCGGAGCAGAAAAAACGGAGTATGATTTTTCCCTTTTCGGGGAGATGGACTCGTATCTCTTCCGGGAGGGGAACCATTGCCGCCTCTATGAAAAGCTCGGCGCCCACGTCGCGGAACACGGCGGGAAGCGGGGAACATACTTCGCCGTCTGGGCTCCCAACGCCGAAGAAGTGAGCGTGACCGGCCCCTTCAACGGCTGGAACAGGACCGTCAACTATCTCTCTCCCCGGAAGGACAGCTCAGGCGTCTGGGAGGGCTTCATCCCGGGCGTGGAGAAAGGGGCGCTCTACAAATACTCCCTCCGCACCCGCCGGGGGAGGGTCATCGAGAAAGGAGACCCCTTCGCCTTTTTCTGGGAAGTGTCCCCCAAGACGGCCTCCATCGTCTGGCCCCATGAATACGAATGGGGGGACGGGGAATGGATGGCCTCCAGGAAGGGAAAAAACGCCCTTGACGCCCCCTTGTCGGTCTACGAGGTCCATATCGGCTCATGGAGGAGGAACCCTGTGGAGGGATTCCGGTCCCTCTCGTACCGGGAGCTGGGGCAGGAGCTGGGCGATTACGCCCTGTCCATGGGTTTCACCCACGTGGAGCTCCTTCCGGTGATGGAGCATCCTTTCTACGGCTCGTGGGGATACCAGACCCTGGGCTACTTCGCCCCGTCCAGCAGGTACGGCACCCCTGAGGATTTCATGTACATGGTGGACGTGCTGCACCAGAAGGGCATCGGCGTGATCCTCGACTGGGTGCCCTCCCACTTCCCGGCGGACGGCTACGGCCTGGCGAAGTTCGACGGTACGTGCCTTTACGAGCACGAGGATCCCCGGAAAGGCTACCACCCCGACTGGGGAAGCTGGATATTCAACTACGGCAGGAACGAGGTGAAGGGCTTTCTGCTGAGCAGCGCCTTCTACTGGCTCGACCGGTTCCACGCCGACGGCCTGAGGGTGGATGCCGTGGCCTCCATGCTCTACCTGGACTATTCCCGGAAGGCGGGGGAGTGGATCCCCAACCGGTTCGGCGGCAGGGAGAACCTCGAGGCCATCGACTTCCTGAAGAAGCTGAACGAGGCCGTCTACGGCGATTTTCCCGACGTGCAGACCATCGCCGAGGAGTCCACCGCATGGCCCATGGTCACCCGCCCCGTGTTCGTCGGGGGGCTGGGGTTCGGCATGAAGTGGAACATGGGGTGGATGCACGACACCCTCGCCTTCATGTCGAAAGATCCGGTGTACCGGAAGTACAGCCACGACAAGATCACCTTCAGCATCATGTACGCCTTTACGGAGAACTTCCTTCTTCCCTTCTCCCATGACGAGGTGGTTCACGGCAAGGGCTCCATGCTGGGCAAGATGCCGGGGGACGCCTGGCAGAAGTTCGCCGGCCTCCGCCTGCTCTACGGCTATATGTTCGCCCATCCCGGGAAGAAGCTCCTGTTCATGGGGTGCGAATTCGCCCAGGGGAAGGAATGGAACCATGACGACAGTCTCCAGTGGGACCAGCTTTCCATCCCTGAGCACAAGGGGATTTCCCTTCTCGTGGGGGAGCTGAACCGGGTGTACCGGCAGGAGATAGCCCTCCACGAGCGGGATTTCACTCCCGACGGCTTCGAGTGGTGCGATTTCTCCGACTGGGAAAAGAGCGTGGTCTCCTTCGTCCGGAAGAGCGCTTCCGGCGACATGGTCCTGGCCGTTTTCAACTTCACCCCGGTGCCCAGGCTCCATTACCGCATTCCCGTCCCCTGCGGGGGCTACTGGCGGGAGATACTGAACAGCGATGCCATGGAGTACGGCGGTTCGGGATTCGGCAACTACGGGGGGCTCCACTC